>JAPLJW010000093.1 GCA_026388365.1 Deltaproteobacteria bacterium
AGCGTTGAAGCATTGTTGAAGCAGGATCGGGATTGCCTCTGGCATCATCTGACGCAGCATAAGGTCTTCCAGACGAGCGAGCCTCTGATCATGGTGGAAGGCCAGGGTCTGATCCTGAAGGATATCCGGGGCCGGGAGTATCTGGACGCCACGTCGGGCGGGGTCTGGTGCGTCAATGTGGGCTACGGACGGGATTCCATTGCCGACGCCGTCTGCGCGCAGTTGAAGCAGATGCCCTACTATGCGGGTACGGCGGGAAACATTCCCACGATCCAGTTTGCCCACAAGGTGATTTCGCTTTTGCCCAGGATGGGCAAGGTCTTCTTCTCCAACAGCGGCTCGGAGGCGAACGAGAAGGCCTTCAAGATGGTTCGACAGTATTTCCGTTTGAAATACAAAGATAAGGACAAGTACAAGATCCTCTACCGCAACCGGGATTACCACGGCACCACGCTGGCGGCTTTGAGTGCGACCGGTCAGCAGGAGCGGAAGGAAAGCTACGGTCCCTTCCTCGAAGGTTTTGTGGAGTTTCCCCATGCCTGCTGCTACCGCTGCCCCGTTGCCAAGACCTATCCCGGCTGCAGCATCGAATGCGCCCTGGCCTTGGAGGCGGTGATCCAGAGAGAGGATCCCGACACGGTGGGAGCGATCATCGTCGAGCCCATTACGGCCGGCGGCGGCATTATTGAGCCGGTGAAGGAGTATTATCCGCTCCTCCAGGCAATCTGCCGGAAATATGAAATCCTCATGATCATGGATGAGGTCGTCTGCGGTTTCGGCAGGACGGGGAAGATGTTCGGCTATGAGCACTTCGACGTGGATCCCGACATGGTGACCATGGCCAAGGGAATGGCCAGCGCCTATATGCCCCTGTCCGCCACGGTGGTCAAGAATGACGTCTTCGACGTCTTCGTCAATGATCCGGCCGACAAGATGGCCTATTTCCGGGACATCAGCACCTACGGCGGCTGTGCCGGCGGCTGCGCGGCAGCCCTGGAGAGCACAAGGATCATTGAAGAGGAACATCTCTGCGAGAACAGCCGGGTCGTCGGGGATTACCTGCTCGGCTGCCTGGAGGAGCTCCGGGCTTTTCCGATCGTGGGGGATGTGCGGGGCCGGGGTCTCTTCGCCGGCATTGAATTTGTCGAGGACCGCAAAACGAAGCAGCCGGTTTCGGAACCCTTTCTGATGAGCATTATCAAGGGAATTGCCGATCAGGGCGTCCTCGTGGGCAAGACCAACCGGAGTTTGCCGGGTCTGAACAACATCATCAACCTTGCCCCGGCGCTGGTGGCCACCAAGACCGATATCGACCGGATCGTTTTGGTCATCCGGAACGTCATCGCCAAAGTGAGCTCATAGGACGCTGCGTCTCAGCGATCCTTCCAGGAGAGAGCCGCTGCAGTGCTGATCCTTAACCGCATATGGCTACCCTCATGATCACGCACGAGTCGCCATTTAGCGATTTGTATGTATCTGAATATGTCTATAACTAATTTCAAAAAGGCTGTTTGGCGACTTTTGATGAAATATTAATCACATTTAGGAGCGCAAATTGATTATAGGAATTCTCAAGGAGATCAAGACGGAGGAAAACCGCGTCTCCATGACGCCGGTCGGTGTCGAGGTGATGAAGGGCCATGGTCATACGGTCCTCGTCGAGAAAAACGCGGGGGTCGGAAGCGGTTTCGAAAACAAGGCCTATGCGGCAGCCGGTGCGGAGATCGTCAAGACCGCGAGGGAAATCTATGATCGTTCTGACATGGTCATGCATGTCAAGGAACCGATGCCTTCGGAATACAACCTGATCCGCAAGGATCAGATCGTCTTCACCTATCTCCATTTGGCTGCGGACGAGGTATTGACCAAGGCCATGATCAAGAGCAAGTCCATCGGTATCGCCTACGAGACGATCCAGAGAGCCGACGGGTCGCTTCCCCTGCTGATCCCCATGAGCGAGGTGGCGGGC
>JAPLJW010000336.1 GCA_026388365.1 Deltaproteobacteria bacterium
AGGTGCTGCTCCAGAGAATGAAGATCCTTCTCCCCAACAAACCGAAGATCATCGAAAATGTAGTGGAGAAAATGACCTAGTTTACATCACAACTCATTGATATTACATCTTCCAAACTCTTGAACTGCGGAAGATGGGTTAACCCCAACAAAAGGGGGAATTGGTTCTGGCTGCACATGTTGAACTAATGCTTTCTACACTCAAAAAGCGCATATCCGTCAGTGAAACCTATCGACTCTTCAGAGTGGAAGGGCTGAACAAGGCAGGATTGCATATATGGTTATTGCTCCGCCATCAATGGAGGGCACTTCTTTTTACAAAAGTGGATGGCTATATTGCAGAAGCCGATCTCAGAGATTTCAGATATTCAGAGAAATATCGAAAAACCATCATAGGGCAAAGGATGGAATTTCACATGTTGAAACATGGGGAATCGCTGCCGGACTTCTGTTATGGCATTACACAGCAAGAGATTGAAAGCCGATTGGCGGCCTATCATCGATGCTATATCTTAAAATCTGAAGACAAGGTTGTTTGTACATCCTGGATAGGACTAGGCCGGATCAACTATGAGGGGAATTCGATTTATCTATATTCGGATCACACGACCTTCACACTCAAACCCGATCAGGCATGGCTCTACGATTCGATGTGCGACCCGCAACAGCGAAGGAGGGGACTCTCAACTGGGCTTATGAATGAAGTACTGCAGAATCTGAAAAATTCAGGAATCATCTTTGTCCTGGCAACAATTGGGCTGGATAACATCGGAAACATCAAAGCATTATTGAGAAATGGATTCAGATTGAAAGAGAAAGTTCTCTTCCGACGATATCTTTTTTTTAAAAAAAGGGGAAAACAATTCCTTTCCGATTCCGAAAATAATGACATAAGGATTTACTATAAAATATGAGGATCACGTATGTTCTGCAGATAATTCCTTCTCGATGAACAAAATAAATGTATTACATATCATCCCCGGACTGGGAATCGGCGGTGCCGAAAAGGTTGTTCTGGGTTTGCATCAATTTACGGACCAAGAACATTTCAAGACGAGGATCATCCACTGGGGCGAGCAACATGCAATGCAGAGCCAGGCCGCCTTTTCTGACCAAGCTATCATCCAGCAAAAGCTGGACAAGGTCTTTTCCGTTGACACGATCCGTAAGCTGATCCGGGTCGTCAGGGATAACCATATCGACATCATCCAGACTCATTTGATTGATGCGGATCTGCTTGGTTTTGTTGTTTCTCTTCTAACGCGAAAACCCGTTATCATCACCATTCACAGTTATCCATTTCCGACCGAAACAAGACACGGGCTCCGTTACCGGTTGATCTCTTTTTTCGATAGTCGATTTATTTGTGTTTCCTATATGGTCAAGGATCACTTCGGGTGTGTAACTGGCATCGAACCCGATCGTATTGACGTGCTGCACAATGGAATCCACCTCGCTGAATTTTCAAAAGAAGTGAGCGATGAGGTAAGAACCAATCTCCGGCGGTATTTTTCGATCCCTGGCGATCATAACGTTGTCGGAACAGTTGCCCGTCTGATCGAAGACAAGGGCCACAGATATTTGTTACTAGCAGTACCAAGGATTATTGAGGCTCATCCAAACACGACGTTTCTCATCATCGGTGATGGTGAGTTAAAACCGACGTTGATAGCCATGTGTGAAGATCTAAATATTCAGAAACACGTTATATTTACTGGATCGCGGACAGACATTCCCGATTTGTTGGAGATCATGGATATCTTCGTTTATCCCACTTTCAGGGAGGCTCTGGGAATCGCGGTCATAGAGGCCATGGCCACGGGCAAGGCGATAGTGGCTACCGACGATGCTTCAATTCCGGAGCTGATCACATCAGGCAAGGAGGGTATGCTCATCCATCCGGGTGATCCTCAGGGCATTGCTGCCGCCGTTATTGATTTGTTGGCCAGTCCTAAGAAGCGTCAAACCTTAGGCAAGGCTGCAAAACAGAAGGCCGCTTTCTTTTCCATCGATCTGATGGCCAGAAAAATGGAAGAGATATATCGGCAAGTTTTCGCACAATCCCCATAGGAACCAACCCTGTAAATGTAGCAGCCTCACCGGCAGAAAACGAGTCATGACCAGAGACGCTAAAAGCATCCTTTATTTTTCATCATTCGGTAGCCTCAGATGGGGCGGGCAGAAAAGCCTTTTGCTTCTGGTCACCGGTCTGGACAAACACAAATATCGACCATATGTCTTTCTGCCTACGGATGAAGATTTTGCGGAGGAGCTACGGAGACAAAATATAGATGTTATCATTCATAAATTACAAGAAGTTAGCTTCTTTAATCCTTTTCCGTGTCTCGCGTCCGTCAGATTTCTGCTTAAACTGATTGACGATCATGAGATTGTCTTGATGCATACGGACGGTCCCAGAAATACCTTCTACGCCGGAGTGGCGGCAAAATTGAAACATCGCCCCCTGGTGTGGCATATCCGGTCTTCGGAAAAAGACAGGTACGATGCCCTGCTGGTTCCCTTATGCACAAAGATTGTTCTGGTCGCAAACGCTTTGAGAAGCAGATTCACCCGGACAAGAAACGACGAGAAGTTCACGACCATTTACAATGGTGTGGATTTGAAAGAGTTTGATGGAGCTATTTCTTCACGCTCCAGCAAAAGAGCAGGGTATCGTCTGGACGAGGCTACCGTTCTGATCGGATCTTTTGCCAGAATCGATGCCATGAAGGGACAGAATCATCTCATCGAAGCCTGTGCAGGGCTTAGAAATATTTTTCCTTTTAAACTTTTCCTGTATGGAGAAATTTACGATCAAGACTATTATCATGCATGCCTTAAAACGATAGAAAAACTGGGCCTCCAAGAATATGTCATTTTCGGGAATCATCAAAGAGATGTCGTTTCGATCCTGAAAGAAATGGATATGGTTGTGTTAAATTCATTGGCTGAGGCTTTCCCCCGCTCCACCATTGAGGCAATGGCGGCTGCAAAGCCGGTGATCGTTGCGAACGTAGGCGGTGCTGCCGAGGCGGTGGAGGAAGGAGTGTCCGGTTTCGTTGTCACGCCCGGAGATACAGTGATGCTGGCGGATCGGATGATTCATCTCGGAAGAGACAAGGAACTCCGGCGAGAATTCGGTAAAGCGGCGCGGTCAAGGGTCGAAACTCTGTTTACCGTTGAAGAGAATGTCACAAAAACGGAGCAGGTTTATGAGGGGCTGTTAGACCGCAAGAACAAAGAAGCTTGAGGATCTTGTTCCAAATTCAGCGGAAGGGATTCACTAATAGCCGTATTCGCATGACTTTTATAATATGACGGGCAACGCCCTTGAGGCCCATGCTTTACGCATCTGAAATGTCGGTTAAATCAATCATCAAACCAGTCTATTTGACTGTTAGAGGTTTTGCCCTAAAAACACTGGGCTTTTTTCTTTATCAAAAAACATCCCTCCCCTTGCTCCGGAATATCAAAAGCATCCTATTTATTCGCATAGACAGGGTTGGCGATATGGCGCTTTCCACACCGGCATTGAGGGCGATAAAGGCGGCCTTGCCGATGGTTCAACTGTCGGTGATGGCCTCACCCTCCAATGCTCCTGTCATAAAGAACAATCCGGATGTCGATGAGGTCATTATCTACAATCGGTCCGCCGGTTTACTCGAGAAGATAAAGTTAATCAAAGTATTGAGGTCACGTCGCTTTGATTTGGCTGTCGATCCTTATGCCGATTATGAATTGAACACGGCATGGATGGCGGTGGCGAGCGGCGCAGCCCATAGAATCGGTTATGCTGCTTTTGGCCGCGAAGTTTTTTTTAATTGCCCGTCGCCACAGATTGAGGGAAACAAGCACTTCGTTGATGGCGCCCTTGATCTGGTGAAGGGAATCGGCATCCTTTCCGAAAACAGGAACCCGGTGATATATCTTGGGGCGGACGAAAAGGCTTGGGCGAGTCAATGGCTGCAAAGCAATGGACTTTACGGTAAATCAATTGTCGCGATCCACCCAGGCGCATATTATGAAACACAGCGATGGTTGCCGGAGCATTATGCCGAACTGATCCGTCTCACTCAAGAGCGAACCCAGTCAGAGGTTATTTTATTCGCTGGTCCTTCGGACACAAAAGTTATCGATGACATCCGTTCCAGGGTTAGAATGAATATTTGTGTATGCATTCAGGATGATTTGAGAAAATTCCTTGCCATCCTCTCTCAATGTCAGGTGCTTGTCTGCAATAATTCAGGGCCGTTGCATTGCGCCGCCGCACTTAAGATTCCGACTATCTCCTTTATGGGACCCACCGTTAAAGAATTGTGGATGCCTGTGGGCGAGAATCACCATGTATTGCGAGAAGATGATTTGCCGTGCATCGGATGTAACCTTGGTTACTGTAAAATCAAGACGCATGATTGTATGCGGTTGATCAGACCTCGGGCTGCACTGGATCTGATGCTTGCGTGTCGGTACGTTCTATCGACTGGTACACTATCTTAATGAGAAAAGATGAAAGGGGAAGAACTGTCGAAGGGGGGATTACCGGAGAAGATGGCCGATATGACAAATATTAGTAACTCGACAGGTGGATTTATTATTATTCAACCAACAGGCGGGCTATGCAATCGGATGCGGGCTGTTACTGCTGGTTTGTCACTTGCACATATTACCAATAAAAGACTATCGCTTATTTGGAGAGAAGATTCCCATCTAAACTGCTCATACAATAAATTATTTAAATCTCATCCGGAAATATTGCTTAATCATAAGGAACCAATTTATGTTAAATCCAGCATACAACATAATAAAGTGAAACATATTCTTGCTAAACTAATCAATAAGATTTCCCAATATGACATAGTCTTACTCGATGTTGAGAACCTTAATGGATGCTTAATTTCACTTGGGAATATTATTGAAGCAAGAAAGATATATATTAACACATGTCATGAGTTTTTCGATTTTAATAATAATTATAAAATATTTTCTCCTATAGAAGAGATTAGTAATAAAATTTCTGAAGTCTCAGACTCATTCGACGATGCAACAATTGGTGTTCATATCCGTAGAGGAGATAATCGAACCTCATTTTTAAATAGTCCGTTGTCTTTATTTATAACTACGATGAAAAATATGATTGAAAGCAATGGAAAAACAAAATATTTCCTGACTACTGACTCGCCCATAGTTGAAACCGAATTGAAAAAATATTTTGGTATAAAGAGAGTCATTACCCACAAAAAGGTATTTACTACGCGCACCGAAGTTGGTGTGCAAGATTCTGTTGTAGATCTGTTTTGCCTTGCCCGGACGAGGACGATTGTTGGCTCGTATGGTAGTTCATTCACGGAAACTGCTGCTAAATTAGGTGGTGCGGAGCTTATTATTCTAAAAAATTGAATGAGGGTATTGACACATCTCAATCATGTAAGGTTTACTCACTTTACGCTCCTCACAAATGAACATGGAGGAAATTCCGAAAGAAACTCCTATTTCCAATGAACTTGAGGCTTTATCTCCTTCACGGGTTGCTGCAGGAAAAGGACTTCGTTCGTGGAAATCTGGCTGTTGATTTCGACGATTGCCGAATTCCTCCCCCTTTTTTTAGAATTTTAACGAAAGGGCCGGACAGTAATGACAATCCATGATTATTAAAGATGCGAATTTATTCAACGATAAAATACTTGTTTAAAGAAATCATGGGAAGTTCCTATGAATATGATAGTCATGTGGACAATCTTTTTTCTCTGATTTCTAAACATCTCCACTCCTTTCGACCGGTGAACTTTTTAGATGTCGGATGCGGAGACGGCAGTAGAACCATCCGATTAGCGCAATATTTTGGAATTGATGCAGCGCATTCTTATGGTGTGGATAGCGGGGAAGGGTTAATTACGAATGAATGCGCCAAACTGTTTCATGCCAAACGCATAGATCTTGAGATGGAACCGCTACCTTATGGGGAAAACGAGTTTGATCTCGTTGTCTGTAATCAGGTTCTTGAGCACTTGAAAAATTATGATAAAGTAATACATGATATTTTAAGGGTTACCCGGACTGGTGGCTACATCATGATAGGCATTCCCAACCTGGCTCATTTAATAAACAGAATCTACTTGCTGTTCGGAATTCAACCAATGTGTATCGCCATCAAGTCGCAGCATGTTTGTGGCTTTACCCATAGAGCTTTTGAAAAAATGCTCAAATGTTTATCAGGAGTTAAATTTATCGATTGTGCCGGTTCGACAATCATATATCCGTTGCCTCTACTATTAGCACAGCATTTGTCAAAATTCTTCGTTGGTATTTGTGGATACGTCTGTTATCTCATGCGAAAAGAATAGGATTGCAATGAGACTGAATCTTGGCTCAGGGGGCGAACCTCATGAAGGGTATATCAATATTGATAAGAACCCTTGTGCCCCGAAAGTTGATGTGGTGCACGATCTCGATCAATATCCCTGGCCGTTCGAGTCCGAGGTTGCGGATGAGATCCTCATGGAACATTGCCTCGAACACCTTGTGGACCATAACCGCGCCATGAAAGAAATTCACCGCATTTTGAGAAAAGGCGGGACTGCAAAAATAACGGTGCCGCACTTCACCTGGCAATTTGCCTTTCAGGATCCGACACACCGCCATTTTTTCGGTTATAATACCTTTTTTTACTATGCGCGGGACTGCGGGTATTTTGATTTCCAGTTTTCATCATGCAAGGCCAAAATCACATTCGGAAAGCGTTATTCGGTCTGGAATATTATCCTGGAGCCGATCTTCAACCGCTTTCCCAACATCTATGAGCAAAGCCCCCTGAGGATATTTCCGGCTCTTACGGTGGATACGGAATTGATCAAATAGCAGGAAATCCTGTCATTTGGACGACGATTATTGAATGTCAGCTTCGCCTCATAAAACAAGTCAAAAAATTCTGATCGTTTTGATCGCCGGGATCGGGGATCTTATTCTTGCATCCAAGAGCATCCGGGCCATTAGAAATGGTTATTCGAATGCAGAAATTCATCTGCTCACCAGCACGGAGGCGGCATTCCTTGCAATGCGTTATCCATATATTGATCATGTCCATGCCTTTCCGATCCGTGAATTGCGCAAAGATAAACGTTTTCTTTTTAGTATTTTACGGAACGTTCGTGACTTGAGGAGGTTCAGCTTTGATCTTTGTATAAACCTCTATCGGGTAGGTTCTTTATCCGGGGCCGCGAAGATGGGAATTCTTTTTTCGCTGCTCCGGGCAAAAAGAAAGATCGGTCATGACAAAGACGGTTTCGGGTTGTTTCTCACAGAAAAAGTTTCTTCCGGAGTATTCAAGGGGCGTCATGTTGTCGATGCGATGCAGGAGATCGCTTCACAAGCCGGGGGCGCCACGGATGATCGAGGCCTTGACGTGTTCTGGAGCCCCAAAATTACCGCCAAATGGGACACATTCTTTGCGCAGACGGAGGGAAAGAATCTTGTGGGGATCAATCCGGGCGGTGATCGGGTCAATCGCCGTTGGGCTCCTGATCGTTTTGCCGCAGTTGCCACACAACTTATCGAGCGTTTCCAGGCACGAATCATTATTCTTGGTGGACCGACGGAGATGCATATCGCCGCTTCCATCGAGCGCAGGATCCATTCCGATGTCGCCAATCTTTCAGGGAAAATCCCCGTGGAGGAACTTCCCTATGTCATCAGCCGGTTTGATCTTCTGATCACCAACGACAGCGGCCCGATGCATATCGCCGCCGCGACGAAGACCCCCCTGGTCGCCCTTTTTGGCCCAGAGGATCCCAGGCTATTCGGTCCTTACACAACGCCGGCGCTTTATCGGGTGATCCAGAAAGAGGTGCCCTGCCGCCCCTGCCGGGATGATCAATGCGCGAATCCCTCGTGCCTGGATATGATCACACCGGACGAGGTGCTGGCCGTATGCACCGAGTTTCTGGAAAGCAGATGATATGACGTTTCATGAAAGTTGCTCAACAATCATGCATCGACAGAAAGAGCTGCCTTGAAAATAATAAAAGACTCGGAATGCGTCTTCTGTCCCTATTGTCGCGCTCGAAGCTCATTGTCCTTTGTGATTGGGGCTACACGATTTTTTCATTGCGATCAGTGCGATCTTTATTCCAGGGCCAGGAGCAATGAAGACTGGACAAAGATTATTATTTACTATGAATTCAAGTATTTTGACAATCTGGCTTATGACCAGATGGAAGGCCGGCGGGATGACGTTTTCGATGACATACTGGACCTCATTGAAAATGAGAAAAATGATAGGGGAAACCTGCTGGATATCGGATGTGGATGTGGTCATTTCCTAAGAAAGGCAAAGGACAGAGGGTGGCAGGTGTCCGGGATTGATCCTTCACAAAAATCGGTTGAATATGCCAGAGGAATGCTTGGCGATGTGGTACAAAAGGAAATTATATCAAATCATCATCCAGATTGTTTGTTTGATGTCATCACTTTAATCAATGTGGCGGATCATCTGAGAAGGCCGTGGACTGACCTTGACAGAATCAAGGGCTCTCTCAAAAGTGGCGGCAGAATATGGCTCAGATTTCCAAATGGCTGTTTTCACTTGCCGATTATAAAGCTTTGCGCGGCCTTTGGTCTCCAGCGACAGATCTATCCATACCTGATCTTCCACGAATATTCATTCACCCCGAGATTCATCCGAAGGATGTTGTCCGATTTAAATTTTTTTGATGTCAGGGTGATGCCTGCAAAGATGACAGGCGGTGAATATCCCTTGATGAGGCTGTTGATATCGTCGTTTCTGAAGGGAGTATTCATCTTAACGGGGCATCGCGCACTCTGGATGCCTACCATTATAGTGACAGCTAAAAAAGCCTAATTTGACCTGTCTTATTTTGGGATTATGGGCAATGGTCGAGAGCCTTGAAATTATTCCCCTGTCATAAGGATTTATATTAGCCGATGTGCGGCATCTGCGGAAAACTTGATTTTACGGGTTCCCCGGTCGAGGAAGATCTGCTGAGGCGGATGAACGGTCTTCTGGCGCATCGTGGACCGGATGATTCCGGCGTCTATCTGCGCCATGAAGGGGGCGTTAGTTGCGGTCTCGGCCACCGGAGGCTGAGCATCATCGATCTTTCGGAAGCCGGCCGGCAGTCGATGCCTAACGAGGACGGCTCCCTCCGGATGGTTTTCAACGGGGAGATTTACAATTACGTCGCCTTGAGAGATAAATGGATTGTCGATGTTCCTTTTTTATGATACAAGAAACCTATGAATGATGCCAGATCAACAATGAAATTGAATAATCTGCTGCCCGACCATTTCAGTGCCTATTTCTGGGATACTCAATTTACAGGTCGTGAACTTTTTGATTGGCCGGAGCATGCTATTGAGCGTATTTTGGAATATGGGCAGTGGAAGGACATCCGGTTTTTGAGGGGGATCGTTGGCGATAAAGCCATTAAAAATGTCGTAATTTCAAGTCGCAGGCTTTCTCCCCGGACGGTAAACATCTGGACGATACTATTAAACATTTCGAGAAGAAGGACATTTTGTTTTCAGAAACCATCTCACCCGATACCTTCGGGCTAATCGAAAAGATCAAAAACTGCTCTTGGCTAAGTCCTTATTATCTTGCGGGCGGAACTGCTCTTGCCCTGTACCTGGGGCATCGGACTTCTATAGACCTTGATTTCTTTACTGAATTAAAAGTCGAAGAAATGACCATCGTCGATCACCTTAGGTCGGTGGGTAATCTTCGGCTTGACCAGATGGGTGAAGGGACTATTGTTGGCAATCTTGATAGCGTACGCATAAGTTTTTTTAGATATCCCTACCGACTATTGGATCCCTTAGCAGAGTGGAATGCCCTTAATGTGGCTTCCATACGTGACATCTCCCTGATGAAAATGGTGGCTATTTTTCAGAGAGGTTCCATAAAGGATTTCATCGATATGTTTTTTGTCGTCCGTGAATTCAAACCAATAGATGTTCTTATCCAGGAACTTCCAATGAAATACGTTGGAATTCAATTTAATACGAATCACATTCTTCGAAGCCTGTGTTATTTTGAAGATGCCGAAAAGGAACCTATGCCAAGTATGATCGCAGCTTGTGACTGGCAAGAAGTTAAAGAGTATTTTGTAAAGGAAGTGAAAAGATTATCGAGGATTCTATAACCCTCCACTCAATAGTTTCGACTCAAATCGAAACTATACGACATTAACATCGAATTAATCCCTTTGAAATCAGGAATAAGGACAAGGCATATCATTAATGTGCGGCATCTGCGGAAAACTTGATTTTACGGGTTCGCCGGTCGATGAAGATCTGCTGAGGCGGATGAACGGTCTTCTGGCGCATCGGGGACCGGATGATTCCGGCGTCTATCTGCGCCATGAAGGGGGCGTTAGTTGCGGTCTCGGCCACCGGAGGCTGAGCATTATCGACCTTTCGGAGGCTGGCCGGCAGCCGATGTGCAATGAAGACAAAACCGTCTGGATGGTCTTCAACGGAGAGATATACAACTTTGCCGCCCTGAGGAATGACCTGGAAATAAAAGGTCATCGGTTCGCCTCCCGGACCGACAGTGAGGTCATCATCCACCTCTTTGAGGAAGAGGGATCGGCCGGTATCGCCAAGCTCGTCGGGATGTTCGCCCTGGCCCTCTGGTCGGAAAAGACGCGGACCCTCGTTTTAGCCCGCGATCATATCGGCATCAAACCGCTCGTCTATTACGGGGACGGCAAAAAGTTCCTCTTCGCCTCGGAGATCAAGGCCCTCCTTGCCGATCCGACCATCCGGAAGGAGATTGATCTGGAGGCCCTGGATCTGTATCTCAGCCTGAATTACATCCCCGCCCCCCATACGATCTTCAAGAACATCCGCAAGCTCCGACCCGGTCATATCCTGACGGTTTGCGACGGCCTCCTCAGGGAAGAGAAATTCTGGGATATCGCTCCCGGGATGCCTGCCGACGCACCGGAGACGCGCGATTTTGAAGAGACAAAAGCGACCCTGTTCCGCACCCTGGAGGAGGCCGTCCGCGGCCAGATGGTAGCCGATGTCCCGCTGGGGGCGTTCCTGAGCGGCGGCATTGACTCGAGCGTCATCGTGGGTCTGATGGCCCGCAATGCCTCCCGGCCGGTTAAAACCTACGCCATCGGCTACAAGGACATGCCGATGTACGATGAAACGGCCTATGCCCGCGAGGTGGCCGCCTTCCACCGGACGGAGCACCACGAGATCATGCTGGGTTCTCGGGAGATCATCGACACGATCCCCGCCGTTCTTGCATCCCTCGATGAGCCGTTCGGCGATTCCTCCGCCGTGCCCACCTATATGGTCACCCGCGAGACCGCCCGGGACGTCACTGTCGCCCTCTCCGGCGATGGCGGCGATGAACTCTTTGCCGGCTACCGCATGTACAAAGGCGAGGCATGGCACCGTCGTTATTGTCTCATCCCTCGACTCCTCCGAGCCGGTCTGCTGGAGCCGGCCATCCTCTCCCTTCCCGACTCCCGTGATAACCAATACGGGGAACAGGTCCGGAGGATCAAGAAATTCCTCCGCGGGGCGAAAGACACCTTCGCGGAGCGAGCCTTTTCCTGGAATGAGCTTTTCAGCCCGGAGCGTAAAAAGGCGCTTCTGACCGATGGTTACGGGATAGACCATTCCCTGGCGCCGGAATTGTTCGCCGCCGCTTTGAACCGTTTGCCGACCGACCCCATCAACCGGATGCTCTACGCCGATCTCAAGATTTCCCTACCCGCGGATATGCTCTGGAAAGTCGATATGATGAGCATGCGCCATTCCCTGGAGGTCCGGGTCCCTCTGCTCGACCATCGGGTCTGCGAACTGGCTTTCCGGATCGGGGGCGAATGGAAGATCCGACACGGCCGCGGCAAATACATCTTCATCGAAACCTTTAAAAACATCCTTCCAAAATCGCTGCACCACCGCCCCAAATGGGGCTTCGAGATGCCCGTCAGCAAGTGGCTGAAAACGGATCTCCATTATTTCATCGAAACCCACCTCTCCCGGGAGCGGATCGAAAAACAGGGGATCTTTCACTATCCGGTCATCGAAGGGCTGGTTGCAAATCTGATTCACAACCGTACGGACACCTCCTGGCAGATCTGGAACCTGATCGCATTTCAGGCCTGGTATGAATCCACCATGCAATAAAATCAAGGTGGCCCACGTCATTACCCGTTTCGACAAGGGCGGCTCGGCGGAAAACACCTTCATCACCGTCCGCGACCTCGATAAGGCCCGCTATGACATCGTCCTGATTACGGGGGCATCGCCGCCGGGAAATGCGGGAGACCCGGAAACCAAGGCGATACAGGCCAATGTCAACAGCGCCCGTGGGCATCACGTCCGGCTGATCTGTCTCCGTCATCTGTTGCGGGATCTCCGACCCTTTTCCGATCTGGCAACCTTTTTCTCCCTGCTTTGGATCATCCGGCGCGAAAAGCCCCATATCGTCCATACCCATACCTCCAAAGCGGGCATCCTGGGCCGCTGGGCGGCGTGGTTCTGCCGCGTTCCCGTCATCGTCCACACCCCGCACGGCCATGTCTTCTGGGGGTACTTCAAATCGTGGCAAACCCGCCTGTTCATGCTCTTAGAGAGATGGACAGCCAGGATTACCACCGCGATCGTGACTCTCACCCCCCAGGAGAAGGAAGATCATCTCCGTTTCCGTATCGCTCCGGAAGAAAAATTCACGGTCATCCACAGCGGTGTCGATCTGCGAACGTTCCGGGCCGACCTGTACCCACCGTTGGAGGCAAAGGCGTTGCTGGGCATCCCGCCCGGGATGACGGTCGTCGGCACGGTGGGTCGCCTGACCCCTGTCAAAGGCCAGGAGGTGCTGATCCGGGCGGCGTCCGAACTCATCTGCCGGGGTGAGAAAATCTTTCTTGTGCTCCTGGGGAATGGCGAGCTGCGGCAAGACCTGGAACAATTGACCATCCGCCTGGGTATCGCAGAGTATGTCCGCTTTCTGGGCTGGCGGTCCGACGTGGCCCGTGTCATGGCCGCCTGCGACGTTTTCTGCCTCCCCTCCCGAAACGAGGGCATGGGCAAAGTCCTCGTGGAGTCGATGGCGATGGGAAAGCCGATTGTTGCCAGCCGTATTGGAGGAATCCCTGATATTGTCCGCCCGGGAGAAAACGGGATCCTCGTTCCCGTCGGGGATGCGGCGGCCTGGGCGGAGGCCATTGCCCGCCTTTGCCGCGATCCGGAAGAGCGCCGCCAAATGGGGGATGCCGGCATGCAGATGGCGCCCCGCTACAGTTCGGAAGAAATGATAAAAAGGATTGACCAAATGTACGGAAAATTGTTAAACAAAATAAGATTTTGAAACCTTTGCTCCATTTGGAAATCGGATCCCGGAAGCGCGCATTGGAGATTTTTCGCGGTACCCTGCCCCCGCAGCGAAGCGAGAAGGCGCAGGGTCGAAAAATGTCCAGCGCGCGGAAGGATCGCGATTTCCAAAGGGCTCATTGTATGTCAGAGAACGGGCGATGAATACTTCCTGCAAACAGACCTTTATTCAAAGCGTTCATATCCGGTCTATCCTGGCTCTTACCTTTTTTGCCGCGGCGTACCTCTTTTTTATCCCGCCGGTCACGGCCTACGAACAAGTCCCGGCCCTGATGGACCTGCGCACCACCTTCAGCGACGGCGATTACGATCCCGAAACCCTCGTGCAAATGGCCGTCAGAAAGGGCTTCAGCATCGTCTTCTTCAACGATCATGACCGCGTGGTCATGGAATACGGTCTGCCGCCCTTCCGGAATATCCTCAAAAAAAATGAGGAGTTCAACTCCATCAACAAATCAGGGGCGGACCGGTATCTCCGGATCATCAAAGGCCTCCGAAAGCTGTATCCGAATGTGATTCTCATCCCCGGCACGGAGAGCGCCCCTTTTTATTACTGGACGGGCAACCCGTTTACCGGGACCCTGACCGCCAACGACCATGAACGACGGATTCTGACGATGGGACTGGAAAAGCCGGAAGACTACGAAACGCTGCCCATTTTGCACAACGGTCTCTCCGGATCCCATTTCCGGGCGGCGATGCCGGCGCTCGTGGCCTTCATGCTGTGCTTCCTGATCGCCATCTACTTCGTGTTCAGGAATGGGTGGTGGCGGTTCTTCGGGGTGGTTTTGGCCCTCTTGAGCGCCGGGTTTTTCATCAATACCGTTTTCGCCCGGCCGTCCCCCTTCGACGCATATCACGGCAGGCAGGGCGCGGCGCCGTATCAGCTTTTTATCGACGCCGTCGGGCAGAAGGGGGGCCTCACCTTCTGGAACTACCCGGAAACACGCTCGGGAGTCAGAAAATTGGGGCCCATTGCAGTGAAGACCCTGCCTTACCCCGGTATGCTTCTGGAAACGAGAAGCTATACTGGTTTTGCCGCCATTTATGGGGATACGGTCACGATTACGGAGCCGGGAAATGTTTGGGATGTGGTCCTGGGGGAGTACTGCTCAGGATTCCGCGAACGGCCACCGTGGGGGATCGCCACGGCGGACTTTCACAAGGAAGGCGGTTCCGGCCAGAACCTGGGCGACTTTCAGACCGTCCTCTGGCTGACCGAAAAATCCCCCCAGTCTGTCCTGGCCGCCCTGAAAACCGGCAAGATGTACGCCTGCCAGGGGAAGTTCCCCAAAATTCCTCGGCTTGACGAATTTTCCGTCTCCGCTGCCGAACCGGATACGTCCCCCCGGATGATTTCCGGGGACGAACTCATTCTGAAGCGCAACCCCCGCATCCGGATCGCCGTCTCCGGCGGCGAGGCGGGAGCGGGAAAGGAGGTCCGTGTACGGCTGATCCGCGCTGGAACTCTCATCCAGATCTTCAAGGGGACCTTGCCCCTGGAGATCGATTACACGGATTTTCTGGAGACTCCGGGAGAAAAGATCTATTATCGGATGGATATGACCGGGTACGGAACCATCGTATCCAACCCGATCTTCGTGAAATTTGCAAAATGATCGTTGCCGTCCATCAGCCCCAATACCTGCCCTGGCTCGGATATTTCGACAAGATCGACCGCGCCGATGTCTTTGTGCTGCTCGACAATGTCCAGTTCAAAAAGAACGAGTGGCAGAATCGCAACCGGATCAAGACGGCTGGCGGCCCGCAATGGCTGACCGTGCCGGTGACCTATAAATTTCCGCAACGGATCAACGAGGTGGGCGTCAACAACCGGGAGCGCTGGCAGCATCAGCAACGGCAGGCCATCCTCTCCAATTACCGAAAAGCCCCGTGCTGGGATGCCGTTGCCCCCCTCCTTGAGGAGATCTTTACTCCGGCATGGGAATTTCTCGCCCCTTTGAACATCTTTGTGGTAAAAAGACTCTTGGAGATCCTGGGTATCACCACCCCCCTTTACGTGGCCTCGCAGCTCGCAGCGTTTCCTGAGGACCCGGACGAAAGATTGATCGCCATCACAAAGCACTTCGGAGCGGATGTTTACCTTGCCGGCGGCGGAGGCCGGGATTACATGGATCTTGACCGGTATGAAAAAAATGGCATAAAAGTGCTTTTCCAGGAGTACCTTCATCCTGTATATGAACAGAGGTTCGGCGATTTTGAACCGTTCATGTCGGTTCTGGATCTGCTGTTCAACCATGGATCGGAGAGTCTGAACATTCTGAGGGGGAAGGAATGAAAATTTTAGCGATCGGCGCCCATCCGGACGACATCGAGATGGGCTGCTCCGGCACACTGGCCAAATACGCGCAGAGCGGCCATGACATCTACCTGCTCGTCATGACGGAAGGCCACATGGGCGGGGAAGGGGCGATCCGGAAAAAGGAGCAGGCGAAGTCGGCGAAGATCCTCAAGCCCCGGGAACTGATCTGGGGGGCGTATAAGGACACGCTGCTTACGCCCCACATGAACCAGATGGTCCATGACATTGAGGTCGTACTGAAAAAGATCGACCCTGATTTCATTTTTGTCCAGTGTGAGGACGATACCCACCAGGACCATCGTTCCCTGGCCAAGGCGACGATTTCCGCCACCCGCTACGTCCGGAACGTCCTTTTCTACGAGGGACCGACAACCCAGAATTTTTCCCCAACGGTATTCGTGGACATCAAGGAAACCCTCGACACGAAATTCGCTATGCTCCTGGCGCACCAGTCTCAGGTCCAGAAAACCAATATCGAAGGGCTTTCCATCACGGACATCGTCCGCTCTACCGCGATTTTTCGCGGCATCCAGGGGCGGGTGCAGTTTGCGGAGGCTTTTGTGCCGCTGCGTCTGTTCATCAATGTCGCCGGGTTTATATGATTCCCCATTCCCGCCCCACCATCGATGAAGAAGAGATCAACGCCGCCGTCGCCGTTCTGCGGTCCGGACATCTTGCGCAGGGGGAGCAGGTCCTGCAGTTCGAGAAAGCCTTGGCCTTGATGATCGGCGTCGGCGGGGCCGTCGCGGTCAGTTCCGGCACCGCCGCCCTGCACCTCAGCCTGCTGGCTCTGGAAATCGGCGAGGGTGACGAGGTTATGATCCCCAGTTTCGTCTGCCCGGCCCTCCTGAACGCGATCCGCTATGTCCGCGCCATACCGGTCCTGGCCGATATCGACCGGGAAACCTTCAACATCGATGTCCGGGACCTCAAGCAGCGCCAGACGCAAAAGACGAAGGCCGTCATCGTTCCCCATATGTTCGGCCTGCCGGCGGATATCAGGGAAATCGCCGCTCTGGGAATCCCCGTGATCGAGGATTGCGCCCAGGCCCTGGGAAGTCGCTATGAAGGGGCGCCGACCGGGAGCTTTGGCGCGTTGTCCGTTTTTTCCTTCTATGCCACCAAGGTCATCTGCACCGGCGAAGGGGGCATGATCGCGGCAAATGATTTGCAATTCCTGTCAAGAATTCGCGATTTGCGTGATTACGACGAAAAGGGTGATGGTCGTCTCCGCTACAACTACAAGCTGACGGATTTGCAGGCGGCCCTCGGTCTGGCGCAGCTCCGGAAACTCCCGACCCTGATCGGGCGCCGCCGGGCCATTGCCCGACAATACGATGAATTTCTTCGCGAACGCCTCTTGCCTGTGCCTGCCTGCCCTCCAGACCGCGACCATATCTATTACCGTTACGTCATCCGGACACAGCACGTCGCCGAGCTTCTCGCCGCCGGCGGAGAGGCGGGGATCGCTTATCGTCGACCGGTCTTCAAACCCCTCCACCATGACCTTGGAATGACCGGTTATCCGCAGACCGAGGCGGCCTTCCTCGAGACCGTTTCTCTGCCCATCTATCCTTCTCTTCATGACGAGGAAATTAAAGCCATCCTCCAGCATGCCCAGCCTTTTCTGATGAGGTGACCCACATGTTTCCCGAGGAAAACAGGAGAAAATTTTCTTTTCATAGGGTGTTCTGGGGGGTGGCGTGTGTTCTGTTCATCGCCCTGATGACCCCCGCCATCCGGCTGCTCTTCTTTGAGAATTTCGGCCGCTGGCTTTACATTCTCCTGTTTGCCTTTTCCACCGCCGCCCTACTCACACCGCTCATGATGTTCATTGCCGTCCGGGCAGGTATCGTCGACAATCCCGGCGGCCGTAAGATCCACACCCGGGTCACCCCCCTGCTCGGCGGCGCCGCCGTAACCATTTCCTTTATCTCCGCACTCCTGGCCAACATGATCCTCGATGCCCGGGACGTCGTCCTGATCGCCGGAGGTACGGTCATTGCGGCTGTCGGTCTTATCGATGACTGGAAGAATATTCCGGCGCGTTACAAACTCTTGATCCAGGTCTGTGTCGTCCTCGTCCTGATCCGGTCCGGGATCATCCTCGATCTTTTTCCGATCCATACGACCTGGGGCTATCTCCTCAACGCCGCCTTCTCCATCATTTGGATCGTGGGTCTGACCAACGCCATGAACTTCATTGACGGCATGGACGGTCTGGCCACCGGCGTAAGCGCAATCATATCCCTCTTCCTTGGGATCGTGGCCTTCCAGACCGGTCAGCCTTTCATGGGATGGATCGCCATCGCCATGCTGGGCAGCTGCCTCGGGTTTCTCCCGTTCAATTTCGGTTTTCGCAGACAGGCGGTCATCTTCTTGGGCGACGCGGGGAGTTCCTTCTTCGGGTTTGTCCTTTCAGCCCTAGCCATCAAGGCCGCCTGGGCAGACAACAATCCCATCGTCTCTTTTGCTACCCCGGTTCTCATCTTCTGGGTGCTGATCTACGACATGGCCTATATCAGCCTGGAGCGCATCATCAACGGTAAGGTGAAAAGCTTCCAGGACTGGATCGATTATGTGGGAACCGACCATATCCATCACCGACTTCTGGCTATTTTCGGAGACAGAAAAAAAGTGGTTTTTTTCATCTTCTTTCTCTGCGCCACCCTCGGCATCAGCGCCATTACCTTGCGGGGCGCCAGTACCAGCGACGGAATCCTGACCGTTGTTCAGGCTTTCCTGATCACCGTCATCGTTTCCATTCTCGAATATTCCGGCCGGAATCCCACGAAATGAACGCAGGGGGTCAGTGCAAGTTAAGGGGGTCAGGTCTTGAAATTTAGCGTTTTACATGTTTGGGGGCCAGGACATATCGAAAACCGATACTCCCGGTCATCACATGAGGTGATTCCATGCTGAAGGTTAAGCAGTTTCGCTACGGCGCCGACAATCTCGGATATCTGGTTTACGGAACGGAAAGCGGTATGGCCGTCGACGGCGGCGCGGCGGACGGGATCCTTGCCTTTCTCGGGGAGCATCGGCTCACGCTGAAATATGTCGCCAACACCCATGACCATCAGGATCATACAAGCGGCAACCAGGCCCTGCTTGCGGCCACGCACGCCCGCCTTCTGAGCGGGGCGGATCTGAAGGATGGCGGCCAGATTGCGCTGGACGGGGGAAAAATTCGGATCCTCCATACCCCGGGCCATACGGAGGAGTCTCGTTCTTTCCGTATCGACAAAGTCCTGCTGGGGGGCGACACCCTCTTCAACGGAACGATCGGAAACTGCTTCTCGGGCGATATCGAAGGCTTCTACCATTCCATCCGGAAACTGATGGAGCTTCCCGACGAGACCGTCGTTTATGCCGGGCACGATTATATAAAGAGCTCTATTGCATTCGCAAGGAGAATCGAACCGGGAAACCGGGCGATTGGCGCCTTCCTCCGACATTACGACCCGAAACATGTCTTCTCCACGCTGGCCGAGGAGAGAACGATCAACCCCTACCTGCGTTTCAACGAGCCGGCCATCGTGAAGCTTCTTGCGAAGTTGCGCCTTCCCCGGGAAACGGAGTGGGAACGCTGGCAATCTCTCATGAGCATCGAATAAAAATATCCTGCCTTGTGCTGCAGGACAGCAATTCCGTTCCCGAGCCCTTTTCTTTCACCACAGAAAGGTTGCGCGAGGATCGTCTCCCCTCCTTTTCAGATAAAACGATCCATGACGGTGGCCAGATGTTTCTCCAGGGAACCGTTGCCCATCGTTTCATAATGATTGACGATATTTTTCAACTCCTCATAGGCGCTCTTGTCCGACAAATCGGACACCCTTCTGTATATTCCCGCTCTCCTGCCCAACCGAAATACAAGCCTCTGCTCCCCGGAGAGCGAAAAATATCGCTCCAGGACATCCAGCATCTTTTTCTTGTCCCGGGGAAGCCTGCCTTCGATCTCTTCCAGAAGATTCAAAATGTGGTCGCTTACGATCGTTGATTCGATCCCTTCCAGACCGGAAATCAATTCTTGAATCTCACGCAGAACATCCTCATCTTCTAAAGGAGAAAATGCTCCTTTTTGCATCAGTTCCATCAGAGGCGTATCGTTGACCACGTGCAGGGAGCGCAGGCGGATGAAATCGGGATTAATCGCATTGATCGCCCTTGCCGTTTCCCGGGCGTGTTCGCTGGAATACAATTTACCTCCCAGACCGGGGATTACATACTCGCAAAGCGAAATCCCGGCTGCCCTGATTTTCTGACCGCCTTCGATATGATCTGCCGCGGTTGCACCTTTCCGGATCAGTTTTAACAAAGGATCCAACCCGCTTTCCATCCCCACATGAATTCTTGTCAGACCGGCCTCCCGGAGCGACTGCAATTCCGACAGGGATTTTCTCGCGGCGGTCTTGGACCGGCAGTAGGTTGTAATCCTCGTCACAGAAGGAAAGGTGTCGCGAAGATATCGGAGAATGGATAGCATATCCTCTGTTTTCATGACGAGCGAATCGGCATCCTGGAGAAATACCGTTTCGCCGCCGTAATAAAGCCAGAGGGCGACGGCCCTGTGATATTCATCATGAAGGGGATAGCGATCGAAAACGGTCTGGACGATCTTTTCCGAAATCAGGCCATGGTCCCCTTCTTGGATGGAGAGTTTTTGTAAGATCTCCGCAATTTCGGACATGTTGTCAATGTCCCTTTTAATCTCCTCGATGCTTCTTAACCCAAATTTCGTATTTTTATAGGTGCGGCAAAAGGCACATTTATTCCAGGGGCAATTTCTGCTGACCCGCAAGAGAAGACTTCCCGCCTCGCTGGGCGGGCGAATGGGCCCCTGTTCGAAAGATTGATCCATGGTCACCTCCATTCACTTCGGGAATGAAGTGTTGTGTCCCTTAAATTCAGATCCTCGTCAACTGGCGGTACTTGATCCGGTGCGGCTGGGTCGCTGCGGCGCCCAGGCGGGCCTTCCGGTCCGCCTCGTATTCGGAGTAGTTCCCGTCGAACCAGACGGTCGAACTTTCCCCCTCGAAAGCCAGGATGTGCGTGGCGATCCGGTCGAGGAACCAGCGGTCGTGGCTGATAACCACGGCGCAGCCGGCGAAGTTCTCCAGCGCCTCTTCGAGGGCGCGCATCGTGTTCACGTCGAGGTCGTTCGTCGGCTCGTCGAGGAGCAAGACATTAGCCCCCTCCTTGAGCATCCGCGCGAGGTGGACGCGGTTCCGCTCGCCCCCGGAGATCTGGCTGACCTTCTTCTGCTGGTCGGTTCCCGAAAAGTTGAAGCGCGAGACATACGCCCTTGAATTGACCTCGCGATTCCCAAGCAGGATGATGTCTCTTCCCTCGGAGACCGTCTCCCAGATCGATTTGTCCGGATCGAGAACGTCGCGGCTCTGATCCACGTACGCCAGCTTGACCGTATCGGCAATCCGGATCGTACCCGAATCCGGCGTCTCCTGGCCGGTGATCATCCGAAAGAGGGTCGTTTTCCCCGCGCCGTTCGGGCCGATGATTCCGACGATCCCGCCGGGCGGCAGGTTGAAAGACATGTTATCGATGAGGAGACGGTCGCCGTAGGCCTTGCCCACCCCTTCGGCCTCGATGACGAGCTTTCCCAGACGGGGTCCGGGCGGGATGTAGATCTCCAGCTCCTTTGCACGGGCGTCCATTTCCTGGGAAAGGAGGTTCTCGTAGGAGCTGATCCGGGCCTTGGATTTCGCATGGCGTCCCTTGGGCGACATCCGGATCCATTCCAGTTCCCGCTGAAGGGTCTTCTGCCGCCCGCTTTCCGTTTTTTCCTCCTTCTGGAGGCGGTTCCGCTTCTGTTCGAGCCAGGAGGAGTAATTTCCCTTCCAGGGGATCCCTTGGCCGCGGTCCAGCTCCAGGATCCAACCGGCGACGTTATCCAGGAAGTAGCGGTCATGGGTCACGGCGATCACGGTGCCCGTGTAGGCCTGGAGGTGGTGCTCCAGCCAAGCGACGGACTCGGCGTCGAGGTGGTTCGTCGGCTCGTCGAGGAGCAGGATGTCGGGATTCTGGAGCAACAGCCGGCAGAGGGCGACCCGCCGGCGCTCGCCGCCGGAGAGGACCTTCACCAGGGTCTCCCCGGGTGGGCAGCGGAGCGCATCCATCGCCATCTCGAGGCGGGAGTCGAGGTCCCAGGCGTCTAAAGCGTCCAGCTTCTCCTGCACCTTTGCCTGGCGGTCGAGGAGTTTGTTCATCGCCTCCTCAGACATCGGCTCGGCGAATTTCTCGTTGATTTCATTGAATTCATTGACGAGATCGACCGTCTCCTGGACCCCCTGCTCGACAATTTCGCGGATGGTTTTCGTATCGTCCAGCCTCGGCTCCTGTTCGAGAAAGCCGACGGTATGGCCGGGGGAGAGGATGGTCTTGCCGATGAAATCCTGGTCCACGCCGGCCAGGATCCGGAGGAGCGAGCTCTTGCCCGAGCCGTTCAGCCCCAGGACGCCGATCTTCGCCCCGTAGAAATAGGAGAGGTAGATCTCCTTCAGGACCGGTTTTTTCTCGTAAACCTTGCTCACTCCGATCATGGAGTAGATCACCTTGTTCGGGTCGTTCGCCATTTCGCTCCTCCTCGGGGATGATGGAAAAATTTTGATTCACAAAACCATGATGACCGCAGGGTGTCGACGGAGCTTCTCATAGAAAACAAGCCGATCCTGTTCGTTTCCGACCGTCATCTCGACGTTCAGGCTGTGGTAGGCGCCGCCTTTGCTGCTTCGGGAAGGCATGGCCGAATACGTCCTGCCGGACAGGACTTCTGCGACGGCGCTTCGGAGAAGCTCCCTATCGCGGCCGATGACCTTGTAGACCCAGAGGCAGGGGTAGGCGAATTCCGGTTTGCATTCATTTTCGTTTGTCATATTCTTCGCGACGATCAATCCTCCCCGCGCCAACCGTATGAAGGGAGGAACACCAATGAGCCTGTTCCGAAATATTAACCTATACCGTGCATGAATGCAACGCCGCGTCTCTCCTTGTTTTGGCCTGATCCATCTTGACACACGGCGGCCCAGATGTCATAGTCAACAGCACCGAAGGCGATGTTCCAATATTTTTTCACGGGAGTCTGACAGGCCAGCGGATACAAGCTGGCGGAAAGGGGAGGTGAACACCATGCAGCCGGAAGTCCGGACCATCGAAGCCCGCAGCCGGCGGGAACGTGAATTGAAAAGGAAAGAGGTCCGCCGCCTGCTCGAAGACTTCTATCGCATCGAGCAGAACACGGCCGGCAAGATCATCGACGTTTTTTTCAAAGACGATTTCCTGCCGAACTGGTATTTCCATTCGAACCGGGCCGAGGACGTGGCGAGCGACATCTTCATCATCAGCCAGCTTCTGTCGGCCAAAGACGAGTATCTCATGCATACCAGCCTCGACGGCAAAAAGATCACCTATTTCCTGAATGTGGGGCGGGACGTTCCCGGAAGACTGAAAACCATCCTGACCCAGAACAGCACGCTCGACGTCACCTCCTACGATTCGATGAAGACGCGTTCGGGCCTCAGGTTCATCACCATCGAAAAGGCCGGTGCAGAGGGGATCCCCATGGGCCGGGATGAAGAGGCCGCTGCGGCGCGGATCCTGGCCCAGCTTCGCCAGCGGGCCGCCGGCCTGGGCCACCGTCACACCGAGGCGTTCATCGCCGGTCTGCCGGTGAACTACCTCAATGAGGAGGTCAACACCTTTGTCGTGCCCCCCCGTATTTTCCGGCACGAACTCATTTTCGAACAGGTCCACGCCGGCGGAGGGTTTTTTATCGGTCGGGAGAGCACCGAGGGCGAGCATGGCGAGCCGAGCGAGCGGCTTTCCGCGCGCGAGACCCGGTTTCATCTCGGCTTCGAGGAGCCGGACATTGCCTTCATCCTGGAGGTGCTCGATGTCGTGCAAAAACTGGAAATCAACATAAATCGTTCCTATTACGACCGTTTTACACCCCCCGCGGGCGGAGGCGCGGCCATGGGCATCATGACCTTTTATCTCGATCCCTCCGTGGACACCGCCAATCTGGAAAAGGCCCTGGCTGGGCTGAAAAAAGGGGCGCATGGAGGCCGGATGAAAGACGGCAACCTGCTGGTCGATCTCGAATCGATCCTGCGCGGCCTGAGCCGGCACGGACTGGCTCAGGAAGAGACGGTCAGCCTGCTGCGGCGACTGCGGGCCTATACCGAGGTCAATGCGGACACCTCGATCGAGGCGGAATTCGGGAACTTCCTGCTGAACTCCTTGAGCGATTTCCTGGAGGCGGCCGATTCGCTCGGGTTGTCGGACAACCCGCGCATCATGCAACGCCTACTCGGTTTCGACGCGTTCGAGGAATTCTGGGTGGACACCAAGTGCGGCCAGACCGTCGCGGTCACCGAGGGCTTCCGCACGAGACACAATTCCGCCCGCGGGACGGCCAAAGGCGGCCTGCGCATCGACCCGATCGTCGAGTTCTCCGAGGTGGCGGCCCTCGCCTTCATGATGACCTGGAAATGCGCCCACTCGAAGATC
>JAPLJW010000077.1 GCA_026388365.1 Deltaproteobacteria bacterium
CGCTGATCAGCGACTGCACATCAAAAATCATGTCGGAGGTGTTGGAATTCTGCATGACCTGACCGTTAAGGATCGCCCGGAGGCCGAGAATGTTTGGATCCGGAATTTCATCCCCCGTTACGAGACAGGGCCCGAGAGGGCAGAAGGTATCGAAGCTCTTGCCCCGCGCCCATTGTTTCTTCTGTTTTTCAATCTGCCAGTCGCGTGCGCTGACGTCGTTTGCGCACGCGTATCCCAGAACATACCCGAGGGCGTCTTCACGACTCACGTTTTTTGCCCTCCGGCCGATGATCACGGCAAGCTCCGCCTCATAATCGACCCGGTCCGGCCCCACCGACGGCAGGAGGATCATCTCGTCCGGCCCGATCACGGTCGTTGTCGCCTTGATGAACAGGACCGGAATCTCCGGTCGGCTGATTTTCGTTTCCTCTGCATGGCGGCCGTAATTGACTCCGACGGCAAGGATATTGGGGGGGTCCAGCGGGGAAAGGAGACGTCCGATACGGGCCGTCTGTCCGGTGATTTCAAGTTTGCCGAACAGGTCGCCCCGGACGATTCGGGCCTCTTCCGGTCGATCCGTCTCGATGCTTCCCAGGCAGATTTTTCCATCTTCGGATAAAAAACGCACGATTTTCATAGCCTGCTCCTGATGGACATTTTGTGCTTCTATAGCAGGATCCGTAAAAAAAAGAAATTGCTTCATTGAATCTCATTTGCACGTGGAGCCTTCTTGTGTTAGAATCTGTCATACGTTATGATCAAGGCCATTGGCAATATCGGCGAGGCGGCCATGCACACAACCTTTTCGTTGTGCGGCACGCTTGCGTTTGCCGCCCGGGTCTTCCTCAATTTTTTTGACCGCCGGACATACAACAGCGCTTCCCGCATGGTTTTCATCCGTCAGCTCTACTTCACCTCGGTTCAGATCCTGCCGCTGTTTCTTTTCGTGGCGGTGATCTTCGGTTCCCTGATCAATGGCATGGCCTTTCAGGTGATGAGGAACCTGGGACTGAGTGAATACCAGGGATGGCTGCTGATGGGTTTCGTCGTCACAGAACTGTCACCCTTCGTGACGGTGCTGCTGATCGCGCTCCGTTCCAGTTCGGCGATCAACGCCGAGATCGCGGTGATGAATGTCAACCGAGAGCTGAATACCCTCGAAAAATTCCGGATCGATGTGATCCATTATCTCTTTATTCCGCGGATGCTCAGCGGGATGTTTTCGATGGTTTTCCTGACCAGCCTTTTCGTACTGGTGGTCCTTTCAATCGGACTCCTCGTCTCCAGTCTGGTCTTCGGAACCAGCATGGACGCCTATATCGATACATTGCTGCATTCCGCCGACGTTCCGGATATCGTCATCATGCTGATCAAGTGCGCGACCTTCGGGTTTTTCATCACGCTGATCCCGATTAGACTCGGCTTGAACGCCTCGAAGGAGCTGACGAACATCCCCATTGCGGTCTTAAACTGCATGGTCAAGGTCTTCATAGCCATCGTAACCATCGAGGTGCTGTCATCGATTGTAAGATTCATTTGAGCTTCTTCGATAGCGAAGATGCCTTACAGACATCATTGGATGTGTTCCTGGAGGAACACAAGACGCATCTGGGGCTGGTCTCCCTGGAGGTCCCCCTGATATCCAATCTGTTCGTGTGGAACAACATCGCCCTGATCCGCCAATACCACGAGAATATGCCCTGGGAAGAGGCGAAGACGCTGGCGCTGGATCTCCTGCAACGTTTCGGCATGGCGGCAACCGCCGAGAAACGGAATCCGTTCCTCACCGCGGAGGAGCGCTTCTGCATCTTGCTTATCCGGGCGGCGATGGTCCGCGACGCCGTTGTCGTTCTGGACAGGCCTTTCCGGATCTTTCCGGACCTACCGGATGGGCGATTTTTCACGGATTCCATCCGGAAGGTCGATGATTTGATTGCAGAAGCCCATATTTTCGACTATAGCTGGGAAAAAGAACGCTACGATACAAACGATGACGCAGAGAATTGAATTCAAGGTAGGGCTCTTCATCACGATCACGTCCCTTCTGATCCTGGTCTCGATCGGGTATGTGGCCTACAAAAAGGGAGCGTTCTCCAAGGTCTATACCTACACCCTCTCCTCGAAGACGGGTGAGAACCTGACGGAAGGAATGCCGGTCGCCGTATGGGGGTTCACAATCGGCCGGGTCAGCTCGCTGGAATTGAACGACCAGGGCACTGTTCTCATCCACATCAAGATCCCGGAGCGCCATATCCGAATGATCCGGGCGGACAGCAAATTCATCCTCGACAAGCCGCTGATCGGTTCGCCGCGGATTATCGTTAAGACCACCAACCTCAACGGACCCCCTCTCCCGCCGCTGACGATCCCGGAACTGACCGAATCCAATGATATCAACGAGATTATCAAGCGGGCTCAGCCAATTATCGACAAGGCGGACCGGATCATGGCCAACATTGAAGGCATTACCGCGAATCTCGCCGATCCCAAAGGAGACGTGAACCGGATTCTCCGAAACGCAGAGGTGTTGGTTGCCCGTTTCTCCAAGAGGGATTCCCTTCTGGAGATGGCCGTCGGCGATCCGGAAAGCGTCAAATCGATCCACGAGGCCCTGAAGAAGCTCCGGGACATCACCGTCAAGGCGGACGGGATTCTCCAGCGGGTCGATGAGATGGCCGCTAAGACCGATGAGGAGTTCTACGGCCGGGACGGCGTCCTGCCGCAGTTTCGGAACATTCTCCGCGACCTGCTGACGAAACTGGCAAAGATCGATGCCACGTTCGACAACATCAACAAGATCAGTACCGAGGCGGCCGATTCTACGACAGATCTGAAGGGCCTCCGGAAGGAACTGGATGAAACGATTACGACCATCCGAGACTTGGCTGACGAGATCGATCGGATCATCCCCTTCAAAACCAGACCAGAGATCAAGCTGCCATGAAGAAGTTATTCTGTTTGCTGTTTCCAATCCTTCTGCTGGCAGGTTGCGCCAAGCCCGCACCGCTGTGGATTGTTGCGGGTCATAAGCAATTGGAGGCATTCAAACAGGACTTTCTGACCGGCCGCGAGCCGACCATCACGGAGTTCCATTTTCGGAAGGCCGTCGAGGAGATCAAGAAAGGCGGCGATGCGAATCTCCTGGGGAAGGCATGGCTGACACGGATGGCCTTGCAGATCGCCGTTCTGAGGGAGCCGGACGAAGGCGATTACGTGAAGACTGAGGCCGCAGATGCGGTTCCCGCGAACCGGAATTTTTATCGTTTCCTCAAGGGGGATGCGGCGACGGTGGACGTTTCGCTGCTGCCGGAACCCTACCGTCCGTTTTGGGCGGCGTTACGGAACGGTAATACCGCAAAGGCGGCCGGCGCAATCACCGCGATTGATGACCCTCTCTCCCGTCTGATCGCATCGGGCCTTGCCGTCCGCCACCGGCTGGAGACGGAGGTGATCCTCCGGACCGCCGTCGAGACCGCTTCGCGGAGCGGCTGGAAGAGGGCCCTGCTGGCCTGGCTCGAACGGCTGAAATCCTTTTATGAAGCGGCGGGAGACGCCGAAAGGGCCTCCGCCATTCGATCCCGCATCGATCTGATGAATTAAAACGGATAGAAAGAAGCCTACTTTCCCTTTGCCGGCAACTGAATCCGCCGTCTCGCCGGATCCGTCTGCGGCCGGTAGAGAATCGCCGTATGGCCGATCATCCCGACCTGTGCGCTTCCGGTTTGGTCGACCAGTTCGTCCGTGAGGGTCTCCTTCTGTTCCTTATCCTTGAAATCGTTTAACTTTATCTTGAGCAGTTCATGCCGGGAAAGTCCCTCATCGGTGGCCCGGACGATCCCATCCGTGATCCCTTCCTTTCCGATAAGGACAACAGGGTTCAGGTCGTGGGCCAGACCTCGCAGATATTTCTTTTCAAATCCCTTCAGGGGTTTCATGATCAATCTCCTGTGGCAATACCTCCGCGAGAGGTTCGGCGGACCGCTTTTCGATGGGCGTGATACGCGCGAGACGCATCCAGCTTGTTTTATCCCAGGAGGGATGGATTGCCGCTTCCTCCCCCCCGGGCCGGAGGCCGCATTTGCGCGCAAAATAGCGGTGAAATGCGAGAGAAGGGGTCAGTTCGGGATGAAAAATAGTCACCAGGACCCCGGGTGATTCGGCCGCCGCGATGAAATCGCCGATCCGGAGGAGGACATCCACCCCTGCACCCACACGGATGATCTTGGGGGCGCGGATGAAGGTGAGCGGGATGGGTGTTGGGGAAAGCTCCGGGATGGAGGCTTCGCTGGCGAAGCTGTCCAACTGGCTCCCGAAGCTGTTTCTCGTAATCTCGATGTCGATCAGACCGAGGTGGGGCGCCTCTCCTGTAATTGATTTTGCAAGCAGAATTGCCCCCGCGCAGGTTCCCCAGAGTTTCATCCCTTCATGGAATTTCCGGATGATGACCTTATCGATATTGAATATGCGCAACAATCGGGCAAGGCAGGTACTTTCGCCGCCGGGCAGGATCATTCCGACCAGGTCTTCTAAGTCTTCCGCCTGTTTGACCGTCCGGGCGGCGACGCCAAGACGCTCCAGGTGATCCAGGTGTTCGCACACGTCCCCCTGGAGACCCAGGACGCCGATCATCTTTTCTGCGGCGATGGGGGGCTTCAATTCAACGCGGCTCATCGATTCCGTCCTGAAGATCTCCCCTACCAGCCGCGGCCGGCCAGGAGCTGTTCCTTCGGAATGGCTGCGATCTCCAGGCCGGGCATCGCTTCGCCAAGTCCCATGGAGGCTTCGAGGACCTTGGCCGGATCGTTGAAATAGGCCGTGGCCTTGACGATCGCCCGGGCGCGAACGGCCGGCGTCGCCGATTTGAAGATCCCGGAGCCGACGAAGACCCCGTCACAACCGAGTTGCATCATGAGCGCCGCATCGGCCGGCGTCGCAATCCCGCCCGCGGCAAAGTTGACGACCGGCAGGCGGCCGAGTTCCCTCACCTTGAGGGCCAGTTCATAGGGAATGCCGTTCGCTTTGGCGAAACCAGTCACCTCTTCCACCGGCATGTGGGCAAGCTGGCGGATCTCGCGGTTCATCGTTCGCATGTGGCGGACGGCCTCGACGACGTTGCCGGTTCCGGCCTCGCCCTTGGTGCGGATCATCGCCGCACCCTCGGCGATCCTCCGCAACGCCTCCCCGAGGTTCCGGGCTCCGCAGACGAAGGGGATGGAAAATTTCGTCTTGTCGATGTGGCACTCCTCATCGGCGGGGGTCAGAACCTCGCTTTCATCGATGTAATCGATCTTCAGGGCCTCGATGACCTGGGCCTCCACAAAGTGGCCGATTCGGGCCTTCGCCATGACGGGGATGGAAACGGCCTTCTTGATCTCTGCAATCATCGCCGGGTCGGACATCCGGGCCACCCCGCCGTCCCGCCGGATGTCTGCCGGAACCCTCTCCAGGGCCATGACGGCCACGGCACCCGCCTCCTCGGCGATCTTCGCCTGTTCCACATTGGTCACATCCATGATGACGCCGCCTTTAAGCATCTGCGCCAGTTGGACATTGAGTTCATATCTTTTTGCGTCCATGATATTTTTTACCTCCCCGATAAATTCATCACATACGTTTTTTATGGTATTAATATAATGCCGTCAAGGACAATTAGCAAGGGCTCAAACGCCTGAAATCACCTCCCTGAGTCTACGGATTTCGCCTTATTTCATCGGCGTTGCGGATTGGAAATTACCAGCGTATCCGGGTCTTCACGCCGTGGTCGTGGAGAAAGTTCTTGATTTCCGGGATGGTATGTGTCCGGTAGTGGACCATTGAGGCGATCAGGGCTGCGTCGGCTTTTCCCCGAGTGAGGACATCGAGGAGATGCTCCGGTTTCCCCGCACCGCCGGAGGCGATCACCGGGATGCCGACATGACTCGATATCAGCGCGGTCAGGTCGAGTTCGTAGCCGTCTAAAGTCCCGTCGGCGTCGATGGAGTTCAGACAGATCTCCCCCGCACCGAGACGTTCCGCTTCCCTGGCCCACCAAAGGGCATCGAGGCCGGTTACGGTGCGCCCGCCGTGGATCACCATCTCATAACCCGAGGGAATCTGTTTGCTGGCCTGAACTTTTTTAACATCCATGCCGAGGACGATGCACTGGCTGCCGAAGGCCTTTGCCCCTTCTGAAATGATGCCCGGCTTTTTCACCGCCGCTGAATTGACGCTGATCTTTTCCGCTCCGGCGAGGATCACCCGCCGCATCTCCTCCACCGTCCCGATGCCGCCTCCGACGGAAAAAGGGATAAAAATCGTTTCGGCAACCCTTTTGACGACGTCGAGCATGATCGCGCGCCCCTCGGCGGACGCTGTGATGTCGTAGAAGACGATTTCGTCGGCCCCCTGTTCGTAATATTCCCGCGCGGCCTCCACCGGGTCGCCGATATCCACGTTTTCTTTAAATTTGATC
>JAPLJW010000112.1 GCA_026388365.1 Deltaproteobacteria bacterium
CGCAGAAAATCGGTTCGGAGGATGCGCGCAAACGTCTCCGGATCATGGAACAGACCAACGATGGCTTCCGGATCGCCGAAGAGGATCTGGTCATCCGCGGCCCCGGTGAATTCATGGGGACGCGGCAATCCGGTCTTCCAGACTTCCGGATCGCCAGCATCGTCCGCGACGGTCGCATCTTGGGCGAGGCCAGGGCGGATGCGTTCGGCCTTGTCGAGGAAGATCCCCGATTGGAATGCCCCGACCACCGCCCGCTTCGGGATGTGCTCCTGCACAGGTGGGGCGGCAGACTGGAACTGGCCAAGACCGGATGACGGATGAATTCTTTTGACAAAACGGGATAAATTGATATAGAAACGGCTTCGTTTTGGGCCGTGGCTATAGATGCTATCCAATGAACCCGCAGGCATAAGACCATGAAGAAAATGATATCCATAGGACTTATCGGTTTCGGAACCATCGGCACGGGCGTCGTCAAGCTTCTGCAGGAGAATGGGGATCTCATCGCCGGGCGCCTCGGCGCAGAGATTCGGCTGCAGAGGATTGCGGATATCGATATCCGCAAATCCCGGGGGATTCAGGTGGATGATGCACTCCTTACGATGGACGCCGCTGATATCCTCAATGACCCGGGGATTGATATCGTCGTCGAACTCATGGGCGGGTACGAACCGGCCCGGACCTTCATCCTGGCTGCCATAACCCACGGGAAACACGTTGTCACGGCAAACAAGGCCCTTCTGGCAACACATGGGGACGAGATCTTCAGGAGCGCCATGCGTCACGGGGTCAACATCGGCTTTGAGGCCAGCGTCGGCGGAACCGTTCCCGTGATCAAGACGCTCAAGGAAAGTCTCATCGCCAACCGGATCCAGTCCATCTCCGCGATCGTGAACGGGACATCCAATTTTATTCTGAGCAAGATGACGGATGAAGGCGGATCCTTCGAGACGGTTCTGAAGGAGGCCCAGTCCTTGGGGTTCGCCGAATCCGACCCTGCTTACGACGTCGAGGGTATCGACGCCGCCCACAAACTGGCGATCCTCCTCTCCCTCTCATACGGGAAAAAGGTTCATCTAAACGATTTGTACCGGGAAGGAATCACCCGGATCGGCGAACAGGATATCGCTTTCGCGCGGGAGTTGGGTTATCGGATCAAACTGCTGGCCATCGCGATCCGCAGGGACCGGGAGATCGAGGCGAGGCTTCATCCGACGATGATCCCCTTCGATCACTTGCTCGCCAACGTGAACGGAAACTTCAACGCCTTTCACATCATCGGCGACGCGGCCGACTCGGTATTCCTCTACGGTCAAGGCTCCGGCATGATGCCGACGGCCAGCGCTGTATTCAGCGATATCGTTGATATCGCCCGCGATATGCGGAAAGGGATCGCGGGTCGCGTTCCCCCGCGGGTCCTCGATGAAGAGGCCATCGAAGAAATCTGCCTGATGCCCTTCGACCAGATCCGGACGAATTACTATTTCCGTTTTTCCGCCGTCGACCGCCCCGGCGTCCTTTCCCGGATCTCCGGGATTCTGGGCGCCAACGATATCAGCATCGCCACCGTCATCCAGAAGGGGAGGATGCAGGGCGGGGCCGTCCCGATCGTGATGACCACGTACAAGGCCAGGGAAAGAGACGTCCGGAGGGCCCTGGAGGATATCGACCGTCTCGATATCGTGATGGGGAAGACGGTGCTGATACGGATCGAGGATGACAATCTCTTATGAAATACGTGATTCTGCTGGGCGACGGGATGGCGGATGATCCTCTTGCCGTCCTGGGAAATCAGACCCCTCTGGAGTATGCCCGCACCCCCCATATGGACCGGATCGCCGCGGAAGGCACCCAGGGGTTGATCGATACGATCCCGCCGGGGCTTCCACCGGGAAGCGATGTCGCCAACCTGGCCGTTCTCGGTTACGACCCATGCGTCTGCTACACGGGACGGGGCCCCCTCGAAGCGGCGAACATGGGAATCACCCTTGCGCCGGAGGATGTCGCCTTCCGTTGCAACCTGGTCACCCTCGGCGGCGACGAGGATCCGGTCATGGATGATTTTACGGCCGGTCACATCTCTTCCGCAGAGGCAGGGCAGATTATCGTCGATCTCAACCGGGCGATCGGATCGGAAGACTTTCATTTTTACTCGGGCGTCGGGTATCGGCATCTGCTGGTCTGGAAGGGGGGAGAAGCAGAACTTGCGGCGACGCCGCCCCATGATATTACCGGGAAGACCATCGGACCTTATCTTCCGTCGGGCCGGGGCGCCGATGAGATCATTCGCCTCATTCATCTCTCCCGTGATTTCCTTGCAGACCACCCCGTGAACCGGGAAAGGCTGTCCCGGGGATTTAAGGCAGCGACCGCGATCTGGCCCTGGGGGCAGGGCAGGGCGCCGCAGATGCAGAAAATCACGGAGCGGTTTCATCTCCGCGGCGGCGTTATCTCCGCGGTGGATCTCCTGAACGGGATCGGCATTTATGCGGGCCTGGAGGTCCTCCCGGTCGAGGGGGCCACAGGTTACACGGACACCAACTACGTCGGCAAGGCGGAAAAGGCCTTGAACGCCTTCAGCGAACTCGATCTGGTCTTCGTCCATGTCGAGGCCCCCGATGAGATGGGTCATGAGGGCAATGTGGAGGGAAAAATCAAAGCCATCGAGGATTTCGACGAAAAGGTCGTCGGAACGATCCTGGGGGGGATTCCCCGTCTCGGAGATTTTCGCGTAGCGGTTTTGAGCGACCATCCCACGCCGATAAGCCTGAAGACACATGCCGCAGATCCCAGCCCTTTTGCAGTCCTTTCTTCCCGGGAGGTGGAAAATCAGGCCAGGGGGATCTCCTTCGGAGAGAGGAACGCAAAAGGTGCGGGCAATATGATTTCTCCCGGGCATCGTTTTATAGACCATTTTCTCGGAAACTGGAGGCGTTTTTTTGAACAGAACACCCGTTAAGATCCGGGCCATCTACGCCGATACCGATGCGATGGGTATCGTCTATCATACAAATTACATCCGATGGTTCGAGGTAGGGCGCACCGAACTCTTCCGGGATATGGGGATCCTCTATGCGGAGGTTGAGGCGGCCGGATTCAATCTGCCTCTGACACAGGTCTATTGTCACTATCATCTTCCGGCGCATTACGATGAGATGGTTCTCATTGAAACAGAGATCGCGTATCTCAAACGGGCCAGCATGAAATTCAACTGCATTATCTGGGATGAAAACCGGAAAAACCTTCTGACAGAGGGGTATACGATTCATGCCTGCACGGATCGGTGCGGAAAGATCGTCCGCATCCCGGCCATCATTGTGGACAAAATTCGATCATTCTATCCATAAATTGAAGGAGCAAAGACAAACCCATGACCACGAAAATAGACAAAAAAGATCTTACGGAACCGGACAAACTGCAACTTTTTTTTCTCAGTATCCGAACGTTTATGGAAACGCACCGAACGCGGATCTATGCCGGGGTAGGAATTTTCTTCCTAATCGTCCTGCTGGCCGGAGGAGGATACCTCTACCAGCTCAACTACGAGACGGGTGCCGGCAAGATCTACAACCGCGTCTTTGAAGCCGCGGCAAAAGCGGAGCCTTTATCCGGAGATGCTGCGGCGATCCAGGGATACAAGGATCTCATTACCCAGTATCCGCGGAGCCACGCGGCCGTTACGGCCAACTATCGTCTCGGGAATCTCTATTTCAGCCGTCGCGAGTTCGATGCCGCGATCGGTGCCTATAATGATTTCCTAAAAAAGGCCCCGCCCCAGAGTGATCTGATCACACTCGCCTACAGTGGTCTGGGGGCTTGCGAGGAGGCGAAGAAGGATTTCAACAAGGCGCTGGAGTCCTATGAAAAGGCGATGAAAACAAACACGGCGTCTTCCTTTGAGACCCTGAATTTCAGTAACATCGCGAGGATTCATGAGGCGATGAACCATCCCGCAAAGGCAGCGGAATTTTACCGGAAAGCGCTGGATAAAACGACGGATCCGCTCATGATGCTGTATCTGAAGAGAAAAATTTCCATTTTGGGATAATTACAGCTGGTGATCGATCTTTTCGCAAGGGTGAAGAAACGACCGGAAAAGGGGTGTTTTGTGAAAGAACTGATGTCGGGAAATGAGGCAATCGCACGTGGCGCTTTTGAGTGCGGGGTTCGATTTGCAGCCGGATACCCGGGCACGCCGAGCACGGAAATCATGGAGGCCTTCGCAGAATATCCGGGGGTCTATGCGGAATGGTCTCCGAACGAAAAGGTCGCCATGGAGGTCGGAATCGGCGCCGCTTTGGCCGGAGCGCGGGCCATGGTCGTTATGAAGCATGTCGGCGTCAATGTGGCAGCCGATCCCTTGTTTACCGCAAGTTATACGGGGACCAACGGCGCCTTGGTCGTCATAACCGCCGACGACCCGTCGCTACACAGCTCTCAGAATGAGCAGGACAACCGGCACTACGCGCGATTCGCCAAAATCCCGATGCTGGAGCCCGCCGACAGTCAGGAGGCGAAGGCATTCATCAAGCTCGCGTTCGATCTGAGCGAGAAATTTGACACCCCGGTCTTCCTCCGTTCGACCACGCGGGTTTCGCATTCCAAAGCGGTCGTGAACCTGGAGAAACCGATGGATGTCGAAGACCGGATAGCCATCCGTTTCAATGCGGAAAAATTCGTGATGGTTCCCATGAACGCCCGTAAACGGCGTGTTGTCGTCGAAAGGCGCATGCAGGATCTCCGGGCCTTCGCCGAAACCTTTTCCGAAAACCGCATCGAGATGAACAGTCCCGACATCGGAATCATCACGGCTGGGATATCCTACCATTACGCGAAAGATGTCTTCCCGGGGTACTCTTATCTGAAACTTGGCATGGTCTATCCGCTTCCCGCCGGCCTGATCCGGAAGTTCGCCGCCCGGGTCCGGAAAATCTACGTCGTCGAGGAGTTGGACCCGTTTCTCGAAGAACAGGTCCGCGCTCTGGGAATCGAAGTGACCGGAAAGGAGATCTTCCCCTACACCGGCGAGTTCGATCCGGGAGTCATCGAACAGGCGATCACCGGCCGCAGCGAGGCGGCACGGGCGCTTCCAGAGATCCCGATTCCCCCGCGGCCTCCGAATCTCTGTCCGGGATGTCCCCACCGCGGACTCTTTTACGTTCTCGGGAAACTCAAGGTTTTCGTCACCGGCGACATCGGCTGTTACACCCTCTCCTTCATGAAACCCCTCGAAGGACTCCACTCCTGCATCTGCATGGGCGCCAGCATCGGCATGGCCCATGGGATGAGCAGGGCCCTCGGGGAGAAGGGGAGGGGAAAGGTCGTCGGAGTCATCGGCGACTCCACCTTTCTCCACTCCGGGATCACGCCGCTGCTCAACATGGCCTACAACCGCAGCAATGCCGTGATCGTCATCTGCGACAACCTAACCACGGCAATGACGGGAATGCAGGAACATCCCGCCACCGGCTTCACCCTGCTGGGGGAAAAGACGGTGGGTGTAGATCTTGCCACCTTGGTAAAGACGTTGGGCATTGAAAGCATTCGGATTGTCGATCCCTATGATCTGAAGGCCGTTCGAACTGTCCTGAAGGAAGAACTGGCCCGTTCGGGCCCGTCCGTCGTCATCTCCAGGCGCGCCTGCGTCCTGTTCAAGCGGGAAAAGTCCGCCCTGCGAAAATCCTTCCGGATCGATCCGGAAAAATGCATCGGATGCCGTCTCTGTCTCGGCCTCGGCTGTCCTCCCATCACCTGGCATAAACTCGATAACGAACCCGGCAGCGGGATGAAGGAAGACAAAGGAAAAGGAAGAAGGGAAGGATTCGCCGTGATCGATCGGAATCTCTGCACCGGCTGCGACCTCTGCGCTCAGCTCTGTAAATCCGGCGCCATTACGGAGGAGAACGAATGATGGAAACCAAGGGGATATTGTTGGCCGGCGTCGGCGGACAGGGGGTCCTCCGCGCAAGCGACATCCTCTGCCGCGTCTTCATGGCTGCCGGTCTCGACGTAAAGAAGAGCGAGGTGCACGGCATGGCGCAGCGGGGCGGGTGCGTGACAAGCCATGTGCGTTACGGGGAGAAAGTCCATTCGCCGCTTGCCAAGAAAAATGATATTGACGTCCTCGTTTCGTTTGAACAAATGGATACGCTCCGTTATATGGATTATGTCAAGGAATCAGGAACGGTCATTATCAATACAGAAAAAATCTACCCGCCGGCCGTCAATCTGGGGGAGGCGCCCTATCCCGCAAATGTCGCGGAGACTGTCCGCCGTTATTTTACGAAGGTTCTTCCGGTCGATGCCGCGGCCCTCGCCCGCGAGGCTGGGAATATCCGCGCCGTCAATACTGTCCTTCTGGGGGCGCTTTCCTCTTGCCTGAACCTCTCCCTGGGGCTATGGGAAAAGGTGCTGCAGGAATCCTTCCCAACGAAACTCGTCGGTGTGAACCAGAAGGCCTTCTGTCTGGGAAGGGGCGTTTATAAGTAACACTCCTGCCTTGACAAAGCCCTTTCCGTGAATTAGGTATATTTAACTTTTCAAAGAGGTTGTCAAAGATAGCATGGCTGATGATTATTATAAGGCTTTGGGCGTTGAGAAGACCGCTGATCCGGAAGCAGTCAAGAAAGCCTACCGGAAACTGGCCTTGAAATACCACCCAGACCGAAATCCGAACAACCGCGATGCGGAGGAAAAATTCAAGAAGATCAGTGAAGCATACGCCGTTCTGAGCGACGCTGAAAAACGAAAACAATATGACAGTTTCGGATCGGATCAGTTCAGCCGTCGTTACAGCCAGGAAGATATTTTCCGGAATTTCGATTTCAATGAAATTCTTCGGGATTTTGGATTCGGCGGTGCGGGGGGGAATGAAAGGGTATTTCGAGGCGCTGGCCGGCGCGGCGGCTACACCTTCCGGACCGGCGGCGATCCGTTACGAGACCTCTTCGGACAAGGGCAGTCGCATAATGAGGCTCTGCAGAAGGGCGAGGACCTGCACTACAACCTCTCGATCACACTCGAGGAGTCCGTATCCGGCGCGGAGAAGAAACTGGCGCTTCAGCAGGAACTGGAGGTTCATGAGATCAGCGTGCGTATTCCGGCGGGAATCAGCACCGGAAAGAAACTGAGACTTGTCGGCAAGGGATATCCCGGAATTCAAGGTGGTCCTGCGGGCGACCTCTACCTGAACATCACGGTTCTTCCCCATCCGATCTTCGCCAGGGACGGCAACGATATTCATATCGAAAAGGCGGTTTCCTTTACACAGGCCGTTCTGGGGATCAGCATCGAGGTCCCGACGATCGATGGAACGATCAGGAGGATCAAGGTCCCGGCAGGGACGCAGAGCGGAACGAAGATCCGGATGAAGGGTTACGGTGTTCCCGGCCTTAAAGGTTCCGGATCTTCCAAAGGGGACCAGTTTGTAAAGATCAGCATTGAGGTTCCCCGAAAAATCAATGAAAAGCAGCTCCAACTAATCAAGAAGCTGGCCGAGGAAGGGATATGACGCTTTTTTCGATCAAGGCCTAATGATAACGGACCGGTTTCTTCCTCAAGTTAGTGTTCGGTAATTAGAGTCCTTGGTGTCCCAGATGATGTCTTATAAGATATGTTATGTAAACTAAGCCATCGATAAAGGCTCAACAAAGTATGCGGGTGGTTTAGATCATTCCCCCGCCAGTTCAACATCGCCGACCGCACCCAACTGATCTCCGACGATGATCACGATCCCCAGAACACCCTCGATCTTCATACCCGCCTTCAGGGCATTCTGGATGTCCTTCTTCGATTTGACAAGATTTCCGACGGCCGTGGCCGCCGCATCGGCAAGCGCGGCCGATCCGGACTTGACGCAGCATGCATCCGCGCACCCGAAGCTCAGAGAATGCCCCACCGTTCCAGATGACGTGCAGACGCCAAGAGGCATCTCCTCTTTCCGCACCTTGATCGACACCCGATCCGCTAACGGCGATCTTCCCGCAAAAAGACCGACATGCACATCATTCATGGATTTCAAGTAGATATCGCCGCCGTTTTCGATGATCACGTTCCGCGTATATTGAAGAAGATCACGTCCGACATACTCCGCAATGGCACCCGCAACAGCCGCCATGGGACCGACCCCCGCCTTCCCTGAAACGCTCATCATCTCGCGGACGATTTCCGGCGCAAATTCATCATAGGGAACCGGACTCAGGGATGTCAAAAATTCACGATGCACAACGATATAGGATTCTATGGAGGAACGAAATCGATGAACAGATGCGAAAGCGAGCTGAGTCAGATCGGAATCTGCGCTAATAAAAATGTCTGTTTCTCGTATAGTTACACTGAATATCTTCAGGTCATTTTTTAATATCCTGTTGCGATAGGTCCGGTCCCGATAGTCCGCAGGATTCCGATTCATGTTCTGAAGCCAGCCCAAGGGCTATAAAAATTTTATTGCGCCGACCCCCAAAATCCGTTCGGCTTCCCTTTTTAACGGGAGGGTGAGATCCAGTTTCAAATCCTCCCCCAGATAGATCAGCGTCTCGCTCCGTGCCACAACGAGCTTGATATACCCCTCCTGCTTCCCGCTGTGTTGTCGAAGACATCGGCAGAGCGTCTCGATATCCTCGGGGGTAAATCGGTTCGCGACCATCGTAAAGTAGGCTGAATGATATGCTTTTTCTGCAGCCGCCGCCAGAAGCGTTCCCTCCGAGGCGATCACCTTGACGCTGTCTTCCCCGATATCGACGGTTCCTTTCACCAGAAGCGGTTCCTCGCCATGCAGGAGATCGTAGCTGCTCTTGTATATTTCGGGAAAAAAAATAACGGTTGAGGATCCCTTCAGATCCTCGAGCGTGATGTAAGCCATCGTTTCTTTCCGCCGGGTTTGCACCTCACGGATACTGCTGACGATTCCGGCAAGGGTCAGGGCTTCCCGATCATTCATGGCACCAAGATTAGAGGAGTCCGCCGTCACGATCATCCCCAAACGGTCGGCATAGCGCGACAGGGGATGCCCCGTAATGTAAAAACCAATCGTCTCCTTTTCGTTCGCCAGCATCTCCTTATGATCCCACTCGGGCATGTCGGGAAGGCTGTCATCCAAACCTCCGCCGTACCGGGCCACACGGTCCGTCTGTTCGAACTGTTCCAGAAGGTTCGCCTGGCCGCTTGCTTTTTCCCGATGACGTTTCTGCGCCTTATCCATAATCTCTTCGCAATGGGTCATCAATTGACGCCGCTTGTGCCCCGTCGAGTCGAATGCCCCGCACTTGATCAGACTTTCGACCATTCTTTTATTCGCTTTTCGCGGATCGACCCGATCGCAGAAATCAACAATGGACCGGAACGGTCCTCCAGCCTCCCGGACGAGAATAATGGACTCGATCGCACCGACGCCAACATTCTTCACCGCCGCAAGCCCGAAACGGATATGCTCGCCTACAACGCTGAAATCACTCATCGATTCATTGATGTCGGGTGGAAGAACATTGATCCCCATCTCCCGGCAACTGCCGATATGGCTGATGATTTTGTCCCGGTTGTCCTTTTCGCTGGTCAGCAGCGCTGCCATGAATTCCGCCGGGTAATGGGCCTTTAGATAAGCCGTCTGATAGGAAATGACCGCATAAGCCGTGCTGTGCGATTTGTTGAAGCCGTACTTCCCGAAGGTCTCCATCTGTTCCCAGATCCTCGAGGCCTTGGACTCGGAGATCTTCTTCTTCCTTGCCCCTTCCAGAAACTTCGGTTTCTCCTTGCCTTCCATCTCCTCGGCCTTCTTCTTGCTCATGACCTTGCGGAGAGTATCCGCTTCGGACAGGGCATACCCGCCGATGGCCACGGCGATCTGCATTACCTGTTCCTGATAGACGATGACTCCGTAGGTCTCCTTTAGGATCGCCTCTAACTCAGGCACCTCGTAAACAATCTTTGTTTTACCCTGTTTTCTCGCGATGAATTCGGGAATATTGTCCATGGGACCGGGACGATAGAGGGCGATCAGGGCGATGATATCCCCGATACAGTCCGGCTTCATCCGGACCAGAACGTCCTTCATTCCGGAACTTTCAAGCTGGAAAATCCCGTCTGTATCGCCCCGCATAAGCAATTCATAGGTCTGTCGGTCATCGAGCGGAAGGTTATCGATATCCAGCAAGACCCCTCGGCCTTCGCATATGAAGCGGAGGGCATCTTTGATGACGGTCAGGGTTTTTAGTCCGAGAAAATCGAATTTCGTCAGCCCCACCTCGGAGATGTCGTTCATGGCAAACTGCGTAACGATATCTTCTTTGGGACTCTTACACAGGGGAATTCGGTCCACCAGAGGCAGATCCGAGATCACAACCCCGGCGGCATGGGTCGAGGAATGGCGGTTCAGCCCTTCCAGCGCCAGGGAAAGATCGAGAAGTTTCTTGATCCGGGGATTGCCTTTCTGCTCTTCCTGAAACCGGGGTTCCCTTTTAATTGCCTCCTCTAATTTGATGTTGAGGACGTTGGGAATCAGTTTGGCAATACGATCCACCTCGCCGTACGGGATATTCATCGCTCTGCCGACATCCCGAATGACGGCCCTCGCCTGCATCTTCCCGAAGGTGATGATCTGGGATACCTTGTCGCTCCCGTATTTTTGCGTTACGTAGCGGATGATTTCATCCCTTCCCTCAGGGCAAAAATCAGTATCGATATCCGGCATGCTGATCCGGTCCGGATTGAGAAACCTTTCGAAAAACAGATTGTAACGAATGGGATCGATGCTGGTGATACCGATCGCATTTGCGACGAGGCTTCCGGCCGCCGAGCCCCTGCCCGGTCCGACCGGAATATTTTTCTTCCTGGCGTAATGGATGAAATCGGCAACAATGAGGAAATATCCGGCAAAACCCATGGAACGGATCATCTCCAGCTCCTGCTGGAGCCTCTTTTCATATACCTCCCGGAGTTTTCCGTTCTCCCCCCGCAGGATATTCGGGAGAATCATCGCGAGACCTTCCCTCGCCGCCTTTTTCAGGCGTTCATCCAGCGTTTCATCGGGATTGATCTCAAAATTGGGCAGGAAAAATTTGCCGAATTCCAAGGTAAGATTGCATCTTTCAGCGATTTGGACCGTATTCTCGATGGCCTCGGGGCAGTATGAAAACAGACGTTTCATTTCGTCGGGGGAGCGAAAATAGAACTGGTCGGTTCCAAACCGCATCCGGTCCGAATCTTCAATTGTTTTACCAGTCTGAATGCAGAGCAGGACCTCATGCGCCTCGGCATCCTCCTGCTTCAGATAATGGCAGTCGTTCGTCGCCACCAGGGGCAACCCGAGTCTGCGGCTGAGTTCGATCAACCCCTGATTGGCCTTCTTCTGTTCGGGAAGACCGTTTTCCATGATTTCAATGAAGTAATTTCCTTCGCCAAAAACAGTCCGGTACTGTTCCGTCGTCCGCTCGGCCTCTGCGGAATTTCCCCGCAGCAAATGGGTCGTAATTTCACCGTGAAGGCAGGCACTCAAACAGATTAATCCCTCATGGTATTGTTTCAGGATCTCTTTGTCTACACGAGGCCGGTAGTAAAACCCGTCCAGAAATCCCGCAGTCGATAATTTCATGAGATTCCGATATCCCTGCATATTGCGGACTAAAACGATCAGATGATGCGCCATCTCTCCGATTCCGTAACCGGTCTTGTCAAAGCGGCTCTTGGGAGCGACGTAAAGTTCGCAGCCGATGATCGGTTTGATCCCGTACTGATAGGCGTGTTTGTAAAAATCGATCGCACCGTAGAGATTTCCGTGATCGGTCATGGCCACGGCGGGCATGTGATATTCCTTCGCCTTCTGGAAAAGATCATCGAGACGAATCGTACCATCCAGGAGACTGTACTGCGTATGAACGTGAAGATGAACGAAATCAGAATGTTTCATTTTATTCCAGCCAGTAGTTCGGGGCTTCTTTTGTGATGATTACATCATGGACATGGCTCTCCCGGAGTCCGGCTGAGGTGATCTTGACGAAACGTGCCTTCTGCCTCAAATCACCCGTCGTTCTGCATCCGACGTAACCCATACCCGCCTTAATTCCGCCGAGCAACTGGTGAATGCTGGCCGATATAGATCCCCGGTAAGGAACCCTCCCCTCGATCCCCTCCGGAACCAGTTTCAGGTTGCTTTCCACGTCATCCTGATAATAACGGTCCCTACTGCCCATTTTCATGGCCTCCAGAGAGCCCATTCCGCGGTATACCTTGTAGCTTCTTCCTTGAAAGAGGATGGTTTCCCCCGGGCTCTCTTCCGTTCCCGCAAAAAGTCCGCCAATCATGACCGAATGGGCGCCCGCCGCCAGTGCCTTGACAATGTCGCCGGAATATTTAATCCCGCCGTCTGAGATGATGGGAATGTTGAATTTTGCACCCATTTTATAAGCGTCCCGGATCGCACTCATTTGCGGAATCCCTACCCCGGCAATGATTCGAGTCGTACAGATGGAGCCTGGTCCGACACCCACCTTGACCGCATCGACACCGGCCTCGATCAGGGCTTTGGCCCCCTCCGCGGTCGCTACATTACCGGCAATCAGCTCACATTTCGGGAAATGGGCCTTTGTATCCCGCACGGCGTGCAGAACCCCCGTAGAATGTCCATGGGAGGTATCGATGACGATAACATCGGCTCCGGCCGCCAGCAGGGCGTCGATCCGCTCTTCACGATCGACGATTCCCACCGCAGCCCCAACCCGAAGTCTCCCCAGCGAATCCTTACTTGCAAGAGGATATTTTTTAATCTTTTCAATATCTTTGATCGTAATCAACCCTGTTAGATGGTAATTTTCGTCGACGACGAGAAGTTTTTCGATCCGGTGTTTGTGCAGAAGCTTCTTGGATTCTTCCAAAGAGATGTGAGAGGAGGATACTGTGACCAGATTTTCCCGCGTCATAACATTAGCTACCGGTTGATCGAGATCGGTTTCAAAACGCAGGTCCCGGTTGGTCAGAATGCCGACCAGCAGCTTGTTCTTGACGACCGGCACGCCGGATATGCGGTAACGATTCATTAGTTCAAGGGCTTCTCTCACCCTCTGGTCCGGTTCGATGGTGATCGGGTCCACGATCATCCCGCTTTCCGATTTCTTCACCTTATCGACCTCGATCGCCTGCCGTTCGATGCTCATGTTCCGATGGATAATTCCCATTCCCCCTTCCTGGGCCAGGCAGATCGCCGTCCGCGATTCTGTGACCGTATCCATGGCCGCACTGATAATAGGAATGTTCAGGCTAATGTTGTTGGTCAACAGGGATGCTGTATCCACATCGCGCGGCAGAATGTCGGACTCTGCCGGAATCATCAGCAAGTCGTCGAAAGTCAGCGCTTCAACAATATGGTCATCTAACATTGGTACCTCCATTTTCGGTTTTTTGAGTAACGGCAAGAGGATAAGAACGACCATCCACCGTCATAAAATAACGATCCTGATGAAGATCATGTTCGATATTTACGGCAAGTTGATAATAGGCCTGACGGGAAAAACGCGCCTCATATCCGCTTTTTTTCACGCGGCAATAGGGAACATTGTTTTCCCCGATCCGAATGGTTTCCGGGTTTAATTCCTCACAGCTTCCATCCGATAGCGAGATGACCATGCACGGCCGTCCATCTATCCGGGCAAACCCCGAAGACACGCTTCGAATGATGTACGGAACATCGTCCACCTGGACGCGACAATGTTCTTGGCCAAGCTCAATTTGATAATGTCCTCGGGAATCACGTCGGAGATATTGATAGAAATATTGAACGATATCCATTCTCGTCATCTCCATATTCCGAAAATACCATACACCGTCCCGATCAATCCGGATTTCAGGCGATCCATTCTGGAGTTGCTCAGTCATGGGCTCTCTCGTGAAAAGTGTCCCTCCAGCACAGGCGGTACTCCTTTTAATTGCAGGACTGGCAGAACAGCGGTTCCCGGATTTCACCTGGAACCCATTGCCATTTCCGGCGGTCGTTTTTCTAAAAACTCCGTCTGCTGTCCAAGAGTATCGTAACTGGTCCGTTGTTGACCAGCTCGATGGACATCATGGCTTGAAATTCACCTTGGAATACATTACTGATTATAGCCTTTGTTTTCTGTATGAAGTAATCGTAAAGCAACCGGGCACGATCTGGATTCTCCGCCCCCGTAAAAGATGGTCTTCTCCCTTTCCGGCAATCACCCAAAAGGGTAAATTGGGAAACCACCAGCATTTCCCCTCTTATATCGAGCAGGGAGAGGTTCATTTTTCCGTTTTGGTCTTCAAAGATCCGGAGGTTCATAATCTTGTCGGAAAGATAATCCGCATCGTTTTTTCGGTCACCTTGTTCAATCCCGAGAAGGACCAGGAGGCCTTTCCCGATTTCGGTCATCCGTTTGTCCCCGATAAGGACTCTAACTCTGTCAACCCTCTGTACTACAGAACGCATATGATCCGCCTTGATGGATGCGGTATGTTAGCAACAAACCTCATCGGCTTCAAGCTAATTCTCGGGATCTTTTGCCACAGTCAACAACGGCATGGCATAAAATAAATAATGTACAATGTACTCACAAAAAAAACCAAGATTTGGGAAGGCTTCGGGAAAAACTTCGGAGTCAAGACGCGCGTAAGGTTCGACAATCTTACCGTGACAGGCATCAGGCTGCCCTGAACTTGATGAAGTCAAGGAGAAAACGTGAGCGCAGCATATGGTCTTTTTCGATGCCATCGCGCGCTACGTATTTCTTTAACAAAAGTTGAGCACCTCGGTCACGGGGAGTGTTGATATATCGAAGAATTTACTTGTACTTTGATATTCAAGTGGAACCAGGTCCATGACTCTCGAGAAAACATTTTCGATCATGACTTCCCGGCCCTGTTGCTTTCGTAGAATACCATAGCGTATTTTTTTTCGTTCCTCTTCATTTAACCGGTTCATAAGATTCTTGGTCGTCAAGATGGAACCATAGCGGGCAATGTGAGACAAACGATATGCATAATTGACGGAATTACCGAACGCCCTAAGTCCGATCGGCGTTGAGGCCGGAATTGCCCCAAAATAATCTTCGCCTTCGCTGATCCCGATGTTCATGAACAGGTCATTAAACCATCCCTTGCTGCTTTTCCATTCATTGCTCAGGTTCTTCATGCTTCCTTTCAACTCCAGGGCGCAGAGAATGGCATTCATAAGATAATTGGAATCGCGACTTTTAAGGAAATAATAGACCATACCCTCGCCGGTATATTCCCCGTAAGCGCCGTAAAATTTTTTTGAAGAACCTTCCACGTATTTCCAGATCTGATGAATCAAGCTGAAATATTCTTCGGGGGGCAGTTCGGCACATATCCTGACGGAGTCCTGAAGATCCGCAACCAATACCGAAAAGGGAACGAAGAAAGTTGTTTTTTCATGGTTTGTATTCTGGCCGTTCACAGCATATCGTTTTTCGCTAAACGTTCCCGTATTACTTTTCGGGATCTCGGGGAAACGCTCACCGGGCAACCTGTTGGTTTTCAAAGACAGCAATGAACCGATTTCCTTCATGGAACGTCTCTCTTTTTTATACAGTTTAATTTTTTCGATTGTACCCAATACGGAATCCTGGAAATATCCAAGCTGCTTTGCCTTGATAGACGGATCATCGGGCTTTTTCACAATCGGGGGGGGGATCATTCCCATTTTTATATAATTATTCAGCGTTGCGCGCGATATACCCGTCCGGCCCAGTACGGCAATGCTGCTGATTAAACCTGTTTTCCACGGTTCAGACATAATCAGTTCTCCATGTTTAGACAGTTTGTTATCGCTAGATTGACTAACCGAACCTACCTCTTTAATTTATAATTTATACTATTAAAGCAAATTTGTCAAGATATATTATTATACTGTCTATTTAGACAAAGTGTATAATGATTATTAAATACATTATATCTATTAATTGGACAATACAATATTATATTATACATGAGCATATTAAAATTTTTTTCAGGAGCGATTGTCATCCCAGCCAATATGTGCTAACCATATACCTATGAATCGCCACATCCTCCTCATCAACCCCTGGATCTATGATTTTGCAGCATATGATCTCTGGTACAAACCGCTGGGGCTTCTCTCCTTGGCGTCCCTTCTCCGGGTAAATGGGGCCCGTATTTCTTGGATCGATTGTCTCGACCCAGATCATCAGGATATGGTCGGTGAGCCGCATATCCGGATGCCTAAAAGAAAATTTTCCGGAGAGGGATCCTACCCTGCAGAACGAATCCCGAAGCCGCCGACGCTGAAAATGATTCCCAAGAATTATCATCGTTTTGGCATGACCCCGCGCGTTTTTCTCAACACCTTGAAGCCGATCTCCAAACCCGACGTCATCATGATAACATCCATGATGACCTACTGGTATCAAGGTCTCTTCGACATCATTTCGCTTCTAAAGATGACCCATCCCGACGTACCGGTTGTCCTTGGTGGAAATTATGTGACCCTCTGCCCGAGGCATGCATCCCTTTCCGGGGCGGACTTTTGCCTTTCGGGACCGGGTGAATTAACCCTCCCCACTCTTTTGAAGGATCTTTTGGGCATGAATATGCCTTTTCTTCCCGATGTTGAGAATCTTGATTCACAACCCTACCCTGCTTTCGATCTCACCCGTAAGAAGGATTTCGTCCCGATTCTGACGTCCCGCGGCTGTCCTTACCGCTGCAGTTATTGTGCTTCCCACCTTCTCACCGATCACTTTCGCAGACGGGATCCCTTTTGCGTCGCCAATGAAATCGAATACTGGTATTCCCGTTTTGGAATCAAAAACTTTTCTTTCTATGACGACGCCCTTCTGGTGAATACTCAGGATATGGCCGTCCCTCTTTTGAATGAAATCATCCGGAGACGATTGCAGGTTCAATTCTACTGTCCGAACGGCCTTCACCTGCGTGAAATCACGCCGGAGCTAAGCTTGCTTATGTATAGAGCTGGCTTCCGAACGATCCGTTTCGGATTTGAAACCTCCGATTTGATCAGACAGAAGGAAACCGGAGGAAAAGTCAACAACGATGAATTCAGGGAAGCCGTCCACCATTTGGAGTTTGCCGGTTATCGACCGCAGGATATCGGCGTCTATATACTCTGCGGGCTACCCGGACAATCGACGGATGAGATCCGAGAGAGCATCCGCTTTGTCCGTTCATCCGGGGCGCGACCGATCCTGGCCGAATACTCGCCGATACCGGGATCGGATTTGTGGGATGATGCCGTCGCATCTTCGCCTTATCCGATCGACACGGAACCGTTATTCCAGAACAATACGCTCCTCCCCTGCAAAAGTGCCTCTCTAACCGATAGAATGTATCAGACCCTGAAACTCATGACGAGATTTCCGCTTCAGTCTGAAGACTCTTGACAGCCGGTATGGATATCGATATAGAAAAACTAAGGAGATGAAGTCCATGGTTTCATGCATCTGGTGGGGAAAAATAATTCTGGTCGGCTTTTTTTCGATCTTTTTTCTCGTATTCGGCATCGAGACCATGATCGGCGCCTTTCATCTCCAAAATCCTCTGGAGTTCATTATGTATTTTTTCTCTGCCAGTTTTATTATTCTGGTGAGTCTCGTCGGAATTCTCTACCCGGTATTTCAGGTTCATGCCCATTTTAAAACAGGCAGGATTAATCATGATGAAACATAGTTGTTCCTCTTATCTTCACCGTCACTTTAGCAGACGTCTGTTCAGTCCCGGCACTATGCTTTCCGCCTTGGGGGTTTTTCTTCTCCTACTTTTCCTCTCTGTTCTTTTAGATGAGGAGTTTGGAAAATTGGTTCAACGTTTTACGCTCAAAAATGGCCTCCGGCTGCTTATGCTGGAAAGGCATCTCAGTTCCATGGTTGTCATTTATAATCCGCTACCGGGCTGGTGCGGCAGATGAGGCGGACGGCAAAACGTGAATAACGCATCTACTCGAAAACATTATGTTTAAGGGAACCAGAACCATGGGAACCCGGAATTACCATCGAGAAGAGAAGATTAGCCACAGGGGCAACAGCCATTGAACGATATTGAACTATGATTCACAAACCTGTCTTTAAGGAGCAATCGTTCCGGATTCCGGTCATCTTCCTGGGGATGGTCTGGCTTCTGGTCTGTTCCGGATGGGTCTTGGCCTCGACCTCCCCGCCCATTCCAGACCCGGACCGTATCCGCTATAAACTTCTTTCGTTTGAACTGCCCCGTGTGAAGCGCGTTCTTCTCGACAACGGTCTGCGCCTTAACATCCTTCCCGACAAGGAACTCCCCCTGGTTCAAATCAACGCCGTCGTCAAACCCGGCAGCATGCATGATTCCCCCGCCCCGGAAGGAAAACAGGAACCCCCTCCCCTTCCCCAGCCTCCGAAAGGAAATATTTTCTTTTTGACCGAGGCGATGACGCAATCGATTGTGATCTTCGAATGGCCGGCGCTTGCCAAAAGGGACGCACAATTCTATCCCTTCGAGGTTCTGGACCTTATCGTCGGCAGCGGTGGATTCCGCGCCCGGATTTTCCTGGAGATCCGGACCAAGCAGGGTCTGGCCTATAGCATAGGCATTTTTTACAAAGCAAATTCGGATTACGGACTGTTTGACGCTTATGCCTTGACAAAACCTGAATCCACCGTCAAAGTTACCACCCGGATCCGAAATATCTTCCGGGAGATGGGCGAAAGACCGGTTCCTCCATGAGAATTGGAAAGGGCGAAGAAGGCAATTCTGAACAATTTCATTTTTTCCTTCACGCCTGCGGAGCAGATCTCCTTCCAGAAATTGATGATCGAATAGGAAGGTCTGTCGGATGATTTTCTTGTCGTCTATCGCTCCAAAATCGGAAACGTGATGATAGAAGATATCCGGGATACGGGGCATTACGGCTTCCTGCCCCGGGTAGAGAGATTACCCTGATCATCGGAAGCGAGCGGGTTTATCAGGACATCTCTGCAAACTTCGGCAAGGTCACCCGTATTGAGGCCGCACTTTGCGGCGCCGGATTTTTTTCAACACGCCGGATCGGGACTACAATTTTTCGTCAAAGGATGGACGCCATTTGAAGCCCAAGACGCAAAACAGCATCGCAGAGAAGGTCGATTTCGCCGATAATGACATCCTGCGCAATCTCTGTGGTGAACAGGACAGAAACATCAGGCTCCTCGAAAAACTCGCGGCGGTTAATCTCGGGATCCGGGGAAATGCGGTCTCCATCAGCGGCGACCGCATCTCCGTCTTTCATATCCGGAATCTTCTCTCACAATTGTATGAAATCTCGGGTAAGGGATACCCGCTTTTTCCGGCGGATATCGAGTACGCCCACCGGATCCTTTCCGAAGACGCCGACGCGGATCTCGAACGGATCTTTCTGGACACGGTTTTCATCTCGTCCAAAAAGCGGATCATCACCCCCAAGAGTATCGCGCAGAAGCTGTACATCGATGCCATTCGGAACGCAGACATGGTTTTCGGCATCGGCCCGGCGGGAACGGGGAAGACCTACCTGGCAATGGCCATGGCCGTCGCCGCTTTGATGGAAAAGAAGGTCAACCGCATTTCCCTGGCCAGACCCGCCGTCGAAGCGGGTGAGAAGCTTGGGTTCCTTCCGGGCGATCTTGCGGAAAAGGTCAATCCGTATCTCCGGCCCCTCTATGACGCCCTTTTCGACATGCTCGATTTCGACCGGGCCTCGGCCCTGATCCACAAAGGGGTCATCGAGGTGGCGCCCCTCGCCTTTATGAGGGGCCGGACGCTGAATAACTCCTTCGTCATCCTCGACGAGGCCCAGAATACGACGTCGGAGCAGATGAAGATGTTCCTGACGAGGCTCGGATACGGCTCCAAGGCCGTGATCACCGGGGATGTGACGCAGATCGATCTCCCGACGGACAAGGTGTCCGGTCTCGTGGAAGCGGAGCAACTCCTCTGCACAACGGAGGGTATCCGTTTCGTCCACTTCTCCGAGTTGGACGTGGTCCGGCATCCGCTGGTGCAGGAGGTGATCCGTGCCTACAACCACCTGGATCGCCGAAAAAGA
>JAPLJW010000042.1 GCA_026388365.1 Deltaproteobacteria bacterium
ATTGCCGATCCCAAAAAACACCACCTCTCCTTCGTTTTCCAGGAACCGACCTGCCTGCCCTGGCGCACCGTGCGGGAGAACGTGGCCTACGGGATGGAGGTGAAGCATGTGCCGAAAGCGGAGATGGAGCAGAAGCTGGATCAGATCATGGGCATGGTCGGGCTGGCCGACTGCGCCGGTCTCTATCCCAACCAGATCTCGGCCAGCATGCTGCAGCGGATCGCCGTGGCCCGGGCCTTTGCCGTCAATCCGGATCTGCTCTTGATGGATGAGCCCTATGGTCAGTTGGACGTAAAGCTCCGCTACTATCTGGAGGATGAGCTGGTGCGCCTCTGGGAGCACCTCAAGAGCACGGTCATCTTTGTTACCCATAATATCGAGGAGGCGGTTTATGTATCGGAGCGCATCCTCATTCTGAGCAACAAGCCGGCCAAGATCAAGGCCGAGGTGAAGGTCGATCTTCCCCGTCCCCGGAGTCTCATCGATCCCCGGCTCGTGGAGATTCGCAAAGAGGTAACGGAACTGATCCGCTGGTGGTAGCAGTGGCGGGATGCACGGAATCGGGAAGTTCCCGGTTTTATCGGTTTGGGATATGCTGTTCCAGGGGGACAGGCGGAGACCTGTCCGGAAAGAGATCCATCAAATCAGAAAGGAGTGGACGGTATGAAGAGGCTTAAAGGTGCAAGTATTGTTTTGTTGGCGTTGGCGTTCCTCTTTGGCGGCTTCAGCACGGCTTCAGCGCAGCAGAAGCTCTTTGAACTCAACACCGCTTGGCAGGATACTTCTGGGACTTTCCCCGCTTGGTATGCCAAGCAGAAGGGTTGGGACAAGGAAGAGGGGCTGGACCTGAAGATGCATTTCTTTAACTCCGGCATGGCTCAGTGGGAGGCGCTGCCTGCCGGGCAGTGGGTCATAGCCGGCGGTATGGGCGCCGTGCCCATGGTGGTCGGCGCCATCCGTTACGGGGCCTACGTGATTGCCGTCAACAATGTTCAATCGATGGCGAACGCCATCATGGTTCGGCCCGACAGCCCGATCATGAAGACCAAGGGCTGGAACAAAAAGTACCCCGAACTCTATGGCAGCCCCGAGCTGATCAAGGGGAAGACGATCCTGGTCACAACGATTTCCTCGGTCCACTATGCCATGAGCCTCTGGCTCAGGGCCTTCGGGCTCAAGGACGGCGACGTGGTGATCAAGAACATGGACCAGGCCCAGGCCGTGGCGGCCTTTGAGTCCGGCGTCGGCGACATGGTGGTCCTCTGGGCGCCCCATTGCTTCACCGGCATGGAAAAAGGCTGGAAAGTGGCCGGCGACATAAAGACGGCCGGTGGGACTCTGGCCGACTACATAACAGGCGACAAGAAATTCTGTGACAAGAACCCGGAAATCGTCGCCAAGTTCCTGAGAATGTATCTGCGCGGTAACAATCTGATGAAGAAGGAAGGCATCAAACTGCTGCCCGAAGTAAAACGCTACTACAAGGAATGGGCGGGCATCGACATGAACGACGCGATGCTGAAGAGCGATTTAGAGTATTCCCCTGTCTTCGGGTATGACGAACAGTTGAAATTCTTCAAGAAGCCGGCCAAGGGGGACAGCAACGTCGAGGCCTGGCAGCGCGCCCTTACCGAATCCTTCACCACCCTGGGGCGGTTCAAACCGGAAGAAAGGGACAAGGCTCTGAAGACGCCCTACATTACGGATAAGTTCCTCAAGATGGTGAAACAGCCCATTCCCTAAGAGGGATGATGGAAATCTTCGACCCGTTCGGGGACACGATGCCGCATCGTGTCCCCAGAGCGGGTGGCTCTTAAGTCTGTATCGGGGGGGACCGGCCGGAGAGGCCGGCTCCCCCCGATATCAGCTTCGTGTCTTTGCGCGCGTCAGGTCGTATGAAAAGGTCATGAGGGCTTTAGCATTCATGTCCTTAAAGGGCGCCGCAAGGCATGAAGATCCCATTTCCCTGGTAAATTTTTTCGTACGGTTCTCTTTCGGCCACAGTGGGAAAACCTGGAGGTTATCCATGGCCTATGAGCAAGTCAAAGTAAAAACGCCCCTCATCCTGAGGTTGCTCTCCGTCCTCAGTATCGTCCTCTTCTTCGGAACCTGGCAGATGGTTGTGGATTGGGAAATTGTTCCCTCGACGATGCTGGCCTCGCCCATCCAGATCTTTCAGCTTTTCCTGGTGAAATGGACCGAGGTGAATCCCGACGGCGCCCTGCTCTCCCAGCATATCTGGACCAGCGTCCAAGAGGCCTTTGCCGGTTATCTGCTGGCCCTGCTGGTGGGGATACCGCTGGGGCTGGCCATGGGCTGGTTCATCGTCGTCGAAGGGCTGAGCCGGCCCATTTTTGAAATGATCCGCCCCATCCCTGCCGTCGCCTGGATCCCCCTGGTTATTTTCTGGTTCGGCATCGGCATCAGCGGCAAGATCTTTATCATCTGGATTGGCGGCATTGTAC
>JAPLJW010000331.1 GCA_026388365.1 Deltaproteobacteria bacterium
CTTCCTTCAGCTTTTTCAGATAAACCCTCTTGCCGGACCATCCCCCTCCCGCCTCCATGAAAAGATAAGCGGCCCAGGGGTTGGACTTGAGGTTTTCATGGGTTAATCGCTCAGCCATAATAAAGGCAACCGTTTTTTCATTCTTTACATGCGGGCGTGCATAGATAGCGGTATTGACCTTCCCCGCACCGTCGGCCGTAGCCAGGACCCCGTATCCTTTTGCGTTGTCAAAATAATCTTTTAGCGTCATCATCCACCTCCATCATGTTTATGACCAATATCTCCTGAACGTCTTCCCTATATTCTATTTGATAAGTTATGGCTAGTAGTATAGGAATAGCCTTTCCGGTTGTCAAGAAATCACAAGGCCGGATTCAAACAGGCACAGCTGAATTGTTTATACGAAATCATTTGAAGATGTAATTTCAGAGAGGGGTGTGCGTGTCCATTACATTCAGGGACCGCTCTTTCTGATCCATATGGGGTGATGACCAATGTGCAGCATTACAAGCGCGTTGATTTTGACCCGTACATTGCTTTTTTCTCTCTGTTTTCTTGCCGGTTGTGCTTATCCCGGACCCAGGACCGCCGGTCCGGATTCCGTCACATTCCGGGACGATTTGAATCTGTACACAGGCGAGCATCAGCGCCGTTTTTTGATTCATATTCCAGAAGGCTACACCGTTTCCCGTCCTTATCCCCTCTTGGTGGTTCTGCACGGCGCGTTCAGTACAGCACGGGAGATGGAGAAATGGTCCGGATGGAGTCGGCTTGCCGACCGTGAGGGGTTCATCGTTATTTATCCGGAAGGCATCGGGATCCTGGGTTTTCTGCAGCACTGGAACGCAGGGCATTGCTGCGGCAAGGCCGTCGAAGATGACTGGAACGATGTCGCCTTCATCGAGGCGGCCATCGATGGGACGTGCCGACAGTATGCAGTCGATAAACTCCGGATCTACATGATTGGGTTCTCGAACGGGGGCATGATGACCTACCGGTTTGCGGCGGAGCGCTCATCAATGCTGGCGGCGGCTGCCTCGGTTTCCGGCGCCATCGGCAGCAGGGTCTCGCAGGATCAACCGGTGTGGCGTATGCAGGTTCCGGAGCGTCCGGTTCCTTTCTTGATCATGCACGGGGATTCGGACAAGACAATCCCCTATGAAGGGGGAAAACCGATCGATCGGGAAAGTGCGCGGGAGTATCGGTCTGTCTCCGACGCGGCGGGATTCTGGATCACTGCGAACAAGTCCGTTGCAGGGCCGGTCCGGAAGGACGCTTTTAGCGGCATGATGAGCGAAGCGTCCTGGAAGGATTCCAAAGGTGATAATGAGGTGCGGGTCTGCCGGATACTCACCATGGGACACGAGTGGCCCGGAGAAACGTTTACGAGAGCGCTTCCGGAGGATCACCCGCTGAAAGACTTGGATGCCGCCGGGATCATCTGGCGCTTCTTTCGGCAATATCCAAAGGAGTGATCAAACAACCAAGACATGTGGAGGTTACCTCCCGGGAGCGGCCCGCCAAGCTGCGCTTCCAATTCCACACAGAATCAATAAGGAGGTAGTCATGAAACATTCCATGCGAATCATACTTGCAACAGCGGTCATCATCTTTGGAGCGATAGATGTCATGGCGATCGAAGAAGCTGCGTACAACGTGTTGAAAAAAGACAACCGGTTCGAGATCCGCGATTACGCACCCCACATCCTTGCCGAAACCATCGTGGAAGGTGATCTTGAAGAGGCTGGAAACAAGGCATTCAACAGGCTCTTTCGCTACATCTCCGGCGACAACCGGTCTCGCGACAAGGTGGCGATGACAGCCCCCGTATCACAAGAAACCATGGCGGAGAAGATCCCGATGACGGCTCCC
>JAPLJW010000002.1 GCA_026388365.1 Deltaproteobacteria bacterium
CGCCACCAACATGGTCACCGGAATCGCCACCGCCTACATGGATTCGACCCCGATGGTCGCCATCACCGCCCAGGTTGACAGCGACCTCTGGGGCCGGGACGCCTTCCAGGAGACGGACATCATCGGGATCACGATGCCCATAACGAAGCACAGCTTCATGGTCCGGGACGTGAACCAGCTTGCCTCCTCGCTCCGGCAGGCCTTCCAACTCGCCAGCACCGGCCGGCCGGGTCCCGTCCTGGTCGATATCCCGAAGGACATCCTGAGCGCCCCCTGCGGCGATCAACCGAAGAAGATCCCGGCGGCCCCATGGAAACGGATCGAGAACCCGGAACAGATCGAACGGATCGCCCAGGCCCTGAACCGGAGCGAGCGGCCGGTCCTGATCCTCGGCGGCGGGGTCAAGTTAGGCGACGCCTGCGACCGGGCGACCGAGTTCGTGGAGACGGCGCGGGTTCCGTTCGTGACGACGATGATGGGAATCGGCTCGGTCGCCTCCGCGAACGGCTTCAACCTCGGGTTCATCGGCATGCACGGCAACGAACTGGCCAACCGGACGGTTCACCAGGCCGACTTCATCCTGGCCCTGGGCACCCGCTTCACGGAGCGGAGCACCTCCGTCATCGAGGAGTTCGCCCCGCTCGCCACCGTCGCCCAGATCGACATCGATCCCACCTCCATTGGAAAGAATATCAAGGTGGATCTCCCCTACGAGGGAGAAATCCAGAACGCGCTGGCGGCGCTGATCCCGCTGATCGTTCCCCGCGAGCGGGAGGAGTGGATGGGGCGGATCCATGCCGAGCGCGCACTCCAGGAGGCGAAACTCAAAGACGGCGGGTGCGGCCAGGCGGGGAACCTGATCCGGAAGATCCAGGAAGCCATGCCCCGGGAGACGATCGTCGTTCCGGACGTGGGGCTGAACCAGATCTGGACGGTCCGCACCTGGCAGAGCCATTCTCCCCGAAGCCTGCTCACGAGCGGCGGCATGGGAACGATGGGTTTCTCCGTTCCGGCCGCCATCGGCGCCAAGGTGGGCGCCCCGGACCGGGACGTGGTCGTCATCTGCGGCGACGGCGGCTTTTACATGAATATCCAGGAACTGGCGACGATCAGCGCCTACCGCCTGCCGATCCGAATCGTCGTGATCAACAACGGCCATTTGGGAATGATCCGGCAGATCCAGGACCTCTTCTACGAATCACGTTTCACGACGAGCGAACTGGGCGACACCGTCGATCTGACGGCCGTGGCGAAAGGGTTCGGCATCCCGGCGGAGCGGATCGCCGTGGACGAGGATCCGGCGGAGGCGATCGCCCGGATGAGCGGCGCCACCGGCCCGTATATGCTTGAGGCGATGGTCGACCAGAACAACTACGTCTATCCGATCATCCCCCCGGGCGCTTCCAATATGGAGATGATCTGCGGGAAATAGGGGATAGAAAAGAAGGAGAGGAAAAGAACATGGCCATTGAAGAACGCACCATCTCGATGCTCGTGAACAACCAGCCGGGGGTTCTCTCCCGGATCGCCGGCGTCTTCAGCAGCCGGGGTTATAACATCCGGAGCCTCTGCGTCGCCGAGACGACAAACCCGGAGGTCTCTCGGATCACGCTGACCAGCCGGGCGGAGAGCGATTTCACGGAGAAGATCAAAAAACAGCTCGACAAGCTCGTCGACGTCATCTCCGTCACGGATTTCACCGACGCGCCCTCCGTGCAGCGGGAACTGATGCTCATCAGCCTTTGCCTGAAAGAGGAGAACCGCCGGGAGATCCTCCGGGCGATCGACCTTTTCGGCTGCCGGGTCGTCGCGATGAGCGAGGACTGCCTGATCCTGGAGATCACGGCGAACAAGGACAAGACAGCGGCAATCCTGCGGTATTTCGAACCCTTCGGCGTGGAGGAGATGAACCGGACCGGCGCGATCGCCGTCTTCCGCCAGAAGCGGGAGGGATGACAAAACTTTCAACAAACAAAGGAGAAGAATATGGCAAAGATCAATTTCGGCGGTGTGTGGGAAGAGGTCGTGACCTCTGCGGAATTTCCATTGAGCCGGGCCCAGGAGGTTCTGAAGGGTGAGACGGTGGCCGTTCTCGGCTACGGCGTGCAGGGACCGGGGCAGGCGCTCAACCTCCGGGACAACGGCATCCGGGTGATCGTGGGGCAGCGCGAGGGCGGCGCCACATGGAAGAAGGCCGTCGAAGACGGCTTCGCTCCCGGGAAGACCCTATTCCCTGTCGAAGAGGCGGCGAAGCGGGGAACGATCATCGAATACCTGCTTTCCGACGCGGGCCAGAAGCAGATGTGGCCGACGCTCAAACCGTACCTGACGAAAGGAAAAACCCTTTATTTTTCACACGGTTTTTCCATCACCTACCGGAAGCAGACCGGTGTGATCCCGCCTCCGGACATCGACGTCGTCCTCGTCGCCCCCAAGGGTTCGGGACGCTCCCTCCGCACGAACTTCCTCGACGGGAGCGGACTCAACTCCAGTTACGCGATCTTCCAGGATGCCTCGGGGAAGGCGACCGAGAAGACCCTTGCGCTGGGCATCGCCATCGGCTCGGGATATCTCTTCCCGACCACCTTCGAAAAGGAGGTGTTCAGCGACCTGACGGGCGAGCGGGGCGTCCTGATGGGCTGCCTGGCCGGCGTCATGGAGGCGCAGTACCATGTGCTCCGGAAAAACGGCCACAGCCCGAGCGAGGCCTTCAACGAGACCGTGGAGGAGCTGACCCAGAGCCTCATCCGCCTCGTCGCGGAAAATGGGATGGACTGGATGTACGCCAACTGCAGCACGACCGCCCAGCGCGGCGCGCTGGACTGGAAAGGGCCTTTCCGCGAGGCTGTCGTCCCCGTTTTTGACAAACTCTACGAAAGCGTCCGTTCCGGCGAAGAGACGCGGATCGTTCTGTCGGTGAACAACGCCCCCGATTACCGTGAGAAGCTCAACGCGGAACTGGAGACGATGAACAAAACGGAGATGTGGCAGGCCGGCGCCGCTGTCCGCGCCCTGCGTCCGGAGAACCGGAAGGGTTAAACTGAGCCGACTCCGGTC
>JAPLJW010000116.1 GCA_026388365.1 Deltaproteobacteria bacterium
AATCGGCCATCACCATGAATTCGTGGGAATACCTTCCGCCGATGCTTCCCGAGTCCGCCTCCACCGGACGAAAGTTCAGACCGCAACGGGTAAAGATCCGCTGATAGGCCTCAAACATCTTCCGGTAACTGACCTCCGCGCCCGCCTCGTCCGTATCGAAACTGTAAGCGTCTTTCATGCCGAATTCCCGGCAGCGCATCACCCCGAACCGCGGCCGGATCTCATCGCGGAACTTCGTCTGGATCTGATACAGATTTCGGGGAAGCTGCCGGTAGGTTTTGATTTCATTCCGGACCAGATCGGTGATCACCTCTTCATGGGTCGGGCCGAGACAGCACTCCCGGTCGTGACGATCACGGAAGCGGAGCAGTTCCTTGCCGTAATGGACCCATCGCCCGGACTCCTGCCAGAGCTCCGCCGGCTGCACCATCGGGAGAAAGACCTCCTGGGCGCCCGCGCGGTTCATCTCCTCTCGGACAATCTGCTCAAACTTACGGATAACCCGGTAACCCAAAGGAAGATAGGAATAAACCCCACTGGTCAGTTTTCTCATCAGACCTGCCCGGATCATGAGCTGGTGGCTGATCAGCTCCGCATCGGAAGGAACCTCCCTCCCCGTGGGCAGGAACATCTCTGAATAACGCATGACACCTCCTTAATCCTTGACCATCTTCCGGATCTCTTCCAGCAACACCGGGACAAACTCCTTTTCACGGATCCTGCGCATGACTTTCCCTTTCCGGAAAAGCATCCCGGCGCCCTTGCCTCCCGCTATCCCGATATCCGCCTCGGCGGCCTCCCCCGGCCCGTTGACCACGCAGCCCATGAGGGCGATCTTCATTGGGGTCTTCATCCCCTGGAGTTCCCGCTCCACCTGCTCGGCCAAGCCCGCAAGATCGATCTCGCAGCGGCCGCACGTCGGACAGGAAACGATATCCGGACCAACGTTCCGAATGTTGAGCGCCCGAAGGATTCCGTACGCCAGACCGATTTCGGGAACGGGATTCCCGGTTACGGAAACCCGGATCGTGTCGCCGATGCCCTCATGCAGCAGGATTCCGATACCCAGGGCGGATTTGATTGCCGCTTGAACAAGGGTACCCGCCTCTGTGACGCCAAGATGAAGAGGATAATCGGTTTTCTCAGAAATCGATCGATAGGCCGCGATCATGGTCGTCACATCGGAGGATTTCAGGGAGAGTTTGATCGCATCGAAATCCATCTCCTCCAGGATGCGGATGTTCTTCAAGGCGCTCTCGACCAGGGCCTCCGCGGTCGGACCGCCGTGGCGGCCGGCGATCTCCTTTTCCAGGGATCCCGCATTGATTCCAATCCGGATCACCTTCCGGTTTGCCTTGGCAACGGAGACGATCTTGCGGATTCCTTCTGCGGGGATATTGCCGGGATTGATCCGGATGCCGTCCGCGCCATGATTCATGGCAAGAAGGGCCAGCGGATATTGGAAATGGATATCGGCAATCAGGGGAATATGGATCCGGGAACGGATTTGATGGATGGCGATCGCTGCCGCCTCATCGGGAACGGCGACACGAACGATTTCACAACCCGCTTCCTCCAGCGCATGGATCTGCTCGACCGTCGCCCCTGCGTCACGGGTGTCGCAAGAGGTCATGGACTGAACCACGACGGGTGCATCGCCGCCGATCCGGACACTTCCAAGATCAATGGATTTCGTCTTTCTTCTTCGGATGTCCGGACGCAATGACGCACCCCGCCGCTTTTTAAATCACCTGCTTAAAGATCGTAAATCCATTTCCTACCGGCCGCGCCAGCAGTAGAGGCAGAGCTGTTCCTCCGGCAGACCGATGGCCGCAATCATCTCCTCGATATGAATGTATTTCAGGGACGTCACATTCAGATCCCGCCGGATCCATTCGATCATTCCGCGGTATCGTTCGGAACCGTGGTCCAGGTATTCCTCGATCAATTCCATTTTCTCGCTTTCGAGGGCGCGGATCGCCCGGCGGGCGGCCAGTTCGGCGATCGTTCTCGTTGAAGAGGCGTATCGGCAGGGAAACATCAGAGGCGGACAGGCCGGGCGGACATGGATTTCCTTCGCCCCGTTGTCCCAGAGTTTCCGGATCGTGTAATTCTTGAGCTGGGTTCCCCGAACGATCGAGTCATCACACACCACCATTCTGCTTCCCCGGATCACATCCCGGACAGCGCAGAGCTTCATCGTCGCCACAAGGTCCCGGATGTCCTGGGAAGGAGGCGTATAGCTTCTCCCGTATCCCGGCGTGTATTTCACCAGAGGCCGGCGGTACGGAAGACCGGATTCTATGGCATAACCGATGGCATGGCCGATACCGGAATCGGGGACACCCGTGACGAAATCCGCTTCAACCTGATCGCCCCGGGCCATGGCCCGGCCGCACCGCTCCCGGGCATTTTCAACACTGATTCCCTCATAGATCGAGGACGGATCTCCCGTATAGATCCAGAGGAAGGCGCAGACGTGTTTCTCTGCGCCGGGGGGGCATTCGACGTGAATCCCGTGGATATCAAGGCGCACGATCTCCCCCGGTCCAAGGGACCGGATCAACTCATAACCGAGATTGGGAAAGGAGCTCGATTCGGTCGCCGCCGCATAGCCGGGCGTTGATCCCGCCTCACAAATCTCTTTCCCGATTGACAGAGGAAATCGGCCATAACGATCCCGTGCCGCATAGATCCCTTCCCGGGTCATCAATAAAAGGCAGACTGATCCCTCGATGGCCCGCTGCATCCGAACGATTCCATCGACGATGCTTTCGCCCCGGTTGATCAGTTTCGCGACCAATTCGACGCCGTTGACACCGCCGTCCGCCATCTCGCTGAAGGAGGCATCGTTCCGAAGAAGATTGCGGGTCAGCTCGTCCTTGTTGGTGATCAGTCCGGTTGCAGCGAGTGCGTAGGTCCCGAATTTCGAACGAATGATCAGCGGCTGCGGGGAGCCGTCATCAATCGCCCCGATGCCCATACTGCCGGTCATCCCCTTGTAATCCCCTACAAAACGGGACTTGAACTGGGCCTGGCTGATGCTGTGAATGGTGTGGCTGAACCCCTCAAGACCCCGTATGGCCAGTCCCGCATTCTCCGTCCCGAGATGAGAGTGGTAATCCGTTCCGTAAAACAGGGACTTTGCACAATTCCCTTCCGCTACGACGCCGAAAATCCCCCCCATATACTTTCTCCCACACCTTGAAATGCTTGCAAGCGACGGATCAGGAATCCGGATCCGCAAGGTCGGCTCTTCTTCTCCTGTTCCATCAGCTAAGATTCATCAGGATCTGCCGGATCCGCTCCATCCCTTGTTTAATCTGCCCCATCGAGGTCGCTAAGAGATCAGGATTCCATTTTTGTATGAATATTTCTCCTGCAGTTTCAGATTAACGATCTCCGGCACCAGCCCCTTCACCGAACCTCCCAGGCTGGCCGCCTCATTGATGATCTTCGAACTCGTATAAAACCACTTGAATCCGGCCATCAGAAATACGGTCTCGACATCCCGGTTTAAACGGCGGTTGATGAGGGCGAGCTGGAACTCGTATTCAAAATCGGAAAGGGCGCGGAGCCCCCGGAGAATCACGTTTGCCCCCGCCCCCTTCACATACTCCACCAGAAGTCCGTCGAAGCTGTCGACACGGACATTCTTGCAGTCCCGAATCACCTCCCGGATCATCCCCAGCCTTTCTTCCACGGTAAAGAGCGCCTTCTTGTTCGGATTGTGGGCAACCAAAACGATGAGTTCATCAAACATCCTGAGACCCCTTTTGATGATATCCACATGACCATTGGTGATCGGATCAAATGAACCCGGATATACCGCTATCTTTTTCATGAGCCTTTCCCTTGATTTTTTTTGTGGAGGAACGACAACATCGTGTCACCGTACCGTCGCTGATCCGCTATAGCCAACACCTGCGCCTGCGATCCTTCCAGTTGTTCTCTCACCGAATGCTGGAGCACAACAATGCCGTTCTCTGTCAGGACATCCCCTTGCCCCAGCCATT
>JAPLJW010000020.1 GCA_026388365.1 Deltaproteobacteria bacterium
ATAATGTGCGTGGTGCCCGTCCGATTGAACTTTTCCATGACCTCTCTCGGGATCTCCTTCTGATCGCCGAGGATCATCGCCTGGATGATCTTCCCCTCCGTTCCCGGCGCCTTTTCCAGAATGGTATTGCGGATCAGGTCGCGAAGATGCTCCAGTCGCGACCGGAGGGGATTGCCTCTCTCCCTGCGCAGCACGACAAAACCTGCTGCATCTTTCACGAACCCCCTCACCAGAATTCCCCGGAAACGGAGATAGGTTTCGTAGTCGAATCCTCCGGGATTATGGAAATTCCGCGGGATTCTCAGCCGGGTATGGAAGCGGATGAAATCACCGTAGTGGAAAGAATAAGACTCGCGAATGTTCAGGAGGACACGTCCCGAAACGGGAACATATTTCCCGTCCCGTATGATCCGGGAGGCGGAGACAACCAGCTCCGTTTTCTCAGGTGATACTTGAGGGTTCTCGCAAATCACCCCTTCCACGGTGATTTTTTCATCTCCCGCAAAATGGCGGATATGATCTCCCCCGACAGGGGGATGAAGGTACAGATTTATGTCGAGGATGCCAAGGAGAAAAAATGAAAGGAGGAGGAATGGATGAATCAGCTTAAGCTTTTTGACTGTTAGAATCAGGAAGATCAGAATCAGGGCAATGACCAGAGAAACCTGAACGGACAGGTCGGGAATCCGGTAAAGGCTTCCGCAGGAGATGCCCGCCATGAGTGCCGCCGCCAGCGGGAGAAACGGTCTGGTCATCACTGTACCGCCTTTATCCAAGATCATGTTTCTTCGGAAGATCAGTATGAGATAAGAGAGATGCAGCGGTGTGGATCATAGAAATATAAAGCCTGTCTGTCAATAGGGACTCTTTTGTCGGTAAAGATTTCCCGACGAGGGAGGGGGGTCCGACACCGAGGTCTCACGACCGGTGTTGTTGTACCCTCCCCATGAATACCCCCATGAACCCTGTTGACTTTTTCCCGAACTGAAAGTAGCCTGTCGGTGGGCTGCTGTGAAACTTTGATTCAGACGCAAAGGGGTCGTGAGTTCAAATGATCGAATATAGACTGTTTCCTGAAAACGCGACATCCCGTCTCCGCTGGCTGATGCTGTCAAGGGTCGCCATCGTCACCTTTTTGCTCGGGATCGCCACTTTCGTCGAGGTCAAGGGGATGCAGACCCTTTCGGCGATATCGGCGTCCACCCTCTTCAAGACGATTCTTCTGACATACATCCTTTCCATTGTTTATCTTTTTCTGCTGAAGTATGTCCGCAACCTTTTATTCAATATCTACATCCAGAGTCTCTGTGACGTCATTCTGATCACGGGCATGGTCTATGCCACCGGTGGCATCCACAGCCTCTATTCCGTTTTTTATCCCCTGGTCATCATCTATTCCGTCCTATTTCTTGGGAGGCGGGGCGGACTGATCATTGCTTCCGCGGCGGGTATTTTTTACGGACTTTTCGTCGACCTTGAATTCTACGGGGTGATTTATCCTGTCTTTTCTACCCCCACCCAGGATTACTTCCCGAATGCCGCATCTGTTTTCATGAGGATCATCACCCACGTCCTCTCATTTTATTTTATCGCCTTTCTTACGAGTTTCGTCGTTGAACAGGAAAAAAAGACGAGAACCCTCCTCGCCGAGAAACAGAGCGCCTTCGCTCAGCTCGATCTGCTGTACCGGAGCATCGTCGAATCGGTGGATACGGGCATCCTGACCATTAACCTGGGTGGACAGATCAAATCATTCAATCGGGCCGCCGCCGAGATCACCGGCATTTCGTTCCGGGAGGTCAAAAACCGGATCATCTCTGAGGTCTTTCCAGATTTTCCACCCCTTCCGAAAGAGAAAAACCTCGACGGATACCGGCAGGCAGCGAGAACCCGTTTTGAAACGATTTTCGATACCGGTGACGGGCGGAGCCTGACCCTCGGCGGCTCCTTGTCGCCCCTTCGTGATCCGCAGGGGCTTAAAATCGGAAACATCATCGTTTTTCAGGACCTGACGGAAATCAACGAAATGAGGGAATCTCTGGAAAAGAGTCGAAGGCTTGCCTTCATCGGCGAGATGGCCGCGGGTATGGCGCATGAGATCCGGAACCCGCTCGCTTCCATGAGCGGTTCGATTCAGCTGCTGAGTCAGGATCTTTCCCATAACGAAACCCATGAGAAACTGCTGCAGATCATCCTCCGGGGAAAGGACCAGTTAGAGAGTTTTCTGAAGGATTTTCTTCGGATGGCGAGACCGGCGCCCGGGGTCTGTGAGGAGATCGATCTCGGGGAGATGATCCGGGATGTTCTGGACTCCCTTCGCTTTGTTCCGGACTGGCATGAACCCGTCCAGATTGATCTTCACCTGAAGGATGATCCCTTATCCATTCACATGAACCGAACCGAGGGCAGACAGGTCCTCTGGAATGTAATTCTCAACGCGGTGCAGGCCATGCCGGAGGGAGGCGCGCTGACGGTTGAAGCGCGCAATTGCCCGAAAGACGAAAAAGCCGGTGTGGAAATCCGAATTCACGACACAGGCTGCGGTATTGAAAAATCGCGGCTTCCGAAGATTTTTGAACCTTTCTATACAACGCGGGATATGGGGACAGGGCTGGGACTGGCGGTGGTCAGCCGGATTCTGGAAGGATGCCAGGGGAAAATCGATATTCAAAGTGACCCGGGGAAGGGTACGACCTGCACCCTATGGTTTCCCTGCCGGATTTTCCCCGCGGACGGAAACCAGACCATTTCATAAAAGGCGTGGAGGAAAATGATGGCCAAGATCCTTGTGGTGGACGATGACCAGGGGATGCGGGAGTTTCTGGAGATCATGCTGGGCCGGGAGGGATACCGGGTCAGCACCGCCAGCGATGCCGGAAATGCCCTCAGCCGGTGCCGGAAAGAGACATTCGATCTGATCATCACGGACCTGAAGATGCCGAAGATGGACGGGATCGGCTTTCTCAAGGAGGTCAAGGAACTTTCCCCGGAAACGATGGTCATCCTGATTACGGCCTATGCCTCCGGTGAAACGGCGGTCACCGCCATGAAGGAAGGGGCTTACGATTACATCGAAAAGGATTTCGCGATCGAAGACCTCAATCGGATCGTCCGGAATGCCCTGGTCAAGAAAGGGGTGAACCGGGACGACGCCCTCTTTCGCAAGGAGGTGGGTGAGGCCGTTGGTTTTGGAAACATGATCGGCAAAAGCCCTGAGATGCTCAAGGTCTATGCGACAATCAAGAAAGTCGCGGACACGCCCGCCAATGTTCTGATCCTCGGCGAGAGCGGCACCGGCAAGGAGCTCGTGGCCAAAGCCGTTCACGAAAACAGTTCCCGCCGGAAGATGCCTTTTCTAGTCATCAATTGCGGGGGTATTTCGGAGAACCTTCTGGAAAGCGAACTCTTCGGTTACATCAAGGGGGCTTTTACAGGCGCCTATACAGACAAGGGAGGGCTTCTCAACGCAGCCCGCAGAGGAACCATTTTTCTCGATGAGATTGCCGAGTTGCCTCCGCCTCTTCAAGTCAAACTTCTGAGGGTTGTCCAGGAAAAAACGTTTCGTCGCATCGGTGGTGCAAAAGATATCCAGGTCGATGTCCGCATCATTTCCGCCACCAATCAGAATCTGGCGGATAATGTTAAATCCGGATCCTTCCGGGAAGACCTCTACTACCGACTCAACGTCATCCCCATCCAACTGCCGCCCCTCCGGGAGCGTCAGGAGGATATCCCGATCCTGACGAAGCACTTCATCGAAAAATATTCGCGTGAATTCGGCAAGGAAATCAGAACGATATCCGTCTATGCGCTGGAGCTGCTGATGCAGTATCCTTTCCCGGGCAATATTCGAGAGTTACAAAACATCATCGAACGAAGCGTCGCCCTGGAGACATCGAACATCATCCTTCCGGAAAATCTTGCCCTCTCCCAAAACTCGGGGCAAAAGCAGGTGACGGCCATTCCCGAACTGACGGATTCGGGTCTCAACCTCAATGAAGAGCTGGCGAGATTTGAAAAGCTCCTCATCGAAAAGGCACTGGAAAAGGCGGGGGGGTCCAAAACCCGAGCGGCCGAGCTTCTCAAAATCAACTACGATTCACTTCATTACCGCAGTGAAAAATTGGGGATACGGCCCGGATAGAATCAATTTTTTTCTTGACAATGACACGTCTCCTGTTTTATAGGCCTTTGCAAAGGAGAGTAGGCGATGTACGGTGCAGTGGGATTGAGAAATTTTCGGCGGGGCGGATTTGCCGGCTTTTTTGGCTTCTTTATCGGGGTCTGCCCGCCGCGTTTGTAACCCTTTCATGGGTCATACGCCGTGGACAGACCTGATCGTCGCCCACGGTTTTTTTGTTTGCAGCAAGCCGTGGATTTGTTCACGGCTTTTCTTTTTAAAGGAGGGAAAATCATGCGCAGCTTGAAAAGAGTCGTCCTATTAAACATCCTGGCTCTGGTTCTGCTCTGGACGGGAACGGGAATGTCCGAAAACATCAAGGTCGGCGCCGCCATCAACTTGACCGGCCCGGCATCCACCTGGGGGCAGTTCCATGCCAAAGGGCATCAGGACTATTTCCGTTATGTCAACGAAATCAAGGGCGGCGTCGCCGGACGCAAGATCGAGATGATTCTGGTGGATACCGCGTACAAAGTTCCGGAGGCGGTGGCGGCCGTAAGAAAATTCGCCGTTCAGGATCATGTGGACATGATCGCAACCTGGGGGGCCGGTGAAGGCCTTGCCGCCAAGCCGATAGTTCAGCAATACAAGATCCCTACGATCAATTACTCGACAAGCTGGGAGATCCTCGAACCGCCGATTGAATACATGTACCTTCCCTTCGGGAGTTACCGCCTCGATTGTGAGGCCGTCTTTGACTACATTCTGGCCATCCACAAGGGTAAAGAACCACCGAAGGTCGGACTGCTGACCTACAACAACGCCTACGGCCGCTCCATCCACAAACCGAGCCGGGAATACGCCGCGAAACAGAACATCAACATCGTCGCCGTCGAAGAATTTCCTCCGCAGACGGTTGATCTGACGACGGAACTTCTTCGACTCCAGAAAAATGGTGCGGAGTACATCTTCATGCAGATGCTCCCGGCGGCCATCATCACAGCCTTCCGGAGTGCGGACCGGATCGGTTACGATCCGCCGTTTTTCGGTACCTGGACGTCGACCGATCCCGATTTCTTCCGGATGGGGCAGGGATTGACCCGGAACCGACTCCGCATCCAATTTCCGGGAGGCCTCCCCGTGGACAACAATTCGGGCATGAAGGTGATGCAGGAGCTTTGGAAACGCTATAAAACCGTCGAGAAATTCGACGCCTCCTACTGGGAAGGGGTCGCTGTGGCGATGATTATGGAACGGGCCATGTCCCGTGCGGGCGAGAAATTTAAGGAGATCAACCGGGAGACGATCAACCAGGCCATGGAATCCTTCCGGCAGGAGAACTTCGGCGGCCTGATTCCCGCGGTGACCTACACGGCGACCGACCACGGCGCCTCTTTCATCGCCCGGATGGTCCAGGTGAAGGAGGACGGCTCCTATACGCCGCTGACCAACTTCTACGTTCCCGGAAAAGAAAAGATTAAACTCTTGAAATAGGGCCACAACCGCGGCGACTGGAGCAAGGCTGCGACAAAAATATGGAGAGACGCGCGATGAAGGCGTTCCGGAGACAGCCGTCCATTTACGACCAGAATGATGCGGATGCAAAACGGGCTGAACTGGAGATCCGGGGGCTCTCCCTCCATTTCGGCGGTGTGATGGCCTTGGACGGCATCCAACTCACCGTCCGGACGGGTGAACTGTTCGCGGTCATCGGTCCCAACGGCGCCGGCAAGACCAGCCTGCTCAACTGCATCACAGGGTTCTACCGTCCCCAAGAGGGAAGGATCCTGTTCAACGGCATGGAGATCACCCATTTTTCTCCGCACGAGCTGGTTCGGACCGGAATCGGCCGAACGTTTCAGAATATCGAACTCTTTCCGGGGATGACGGTTCTGTCCAACCTCTTTCTCGCCCGCCACACGCACTGCCGTTACGGTCTGGGGCCGGCCTGCCTCTTTCTGCCGTCGGTCCGGCGGGAGGAGATCCGTCACCGACGGATCCTGGAAGAGATCATCGACTTTCTGGAAATCCAATCGGTCCGCAACAAGCCGGTCGGCTCGCTGCCCTACGGGATGATGAAGCGGGTGGAACTGGGGCGCGCCCTGGCCCTCGAACCGGCCCTGCTGATCCTGGACGAACCATTTGCGGGCATGAATCTCGAGGAGAAGGAGGACATGGTTCGTTTTCTGCTCCAAATGAACCGGGATTGGGGACAGACGATGATCCTCGTAGAACACGACATGTCGATCGTCATGAGCATCGCCCAGCGGATCGCCGTGCTGAATTTCGGCGAAAAGCTGACGGAAGGAACACCGGAAGAGATCATCCGTCATCCGGAAGTGATCAAGGCCTATCTCGGGGATGAGGATACGGTTTGAAAGGGAAAGGATTTCCTTTGGAAATGAACGCGCACATCGCATCCTTTGCGGGAACGTTGCCGCAGCTCCTCGCGGCGCAGGCATCGCGTTTCGGTGCGGCCCAGACGGCCATCCGGGATAAGGCCTATGGCATCTGGCAGACTTATCATTGGGAAGATTATTTGCGGTATGTCAAGCATGTGGGTCTGGGCTTGATCGCCCTCGGTTTTCGACGGGGTGAATCGGCCGGGCTCATCACCGACAACCATCCTGAATGGCTTTTTGCAGAGTTAGGAGCGCAGGCTGTCGGCGGAATTACACTCAACCTTTTCACCTCGGCCGTCGCCGATGATCTCTCCACATCCCTGAAGCGGATCCGGGCGTCTTTCGTCTTCGCCCAGGATCAAGAGCAGGTTGATAAGATGATTGCCGTCCGCGGCAGGCTTGGACATGTGCGTCACGTGATCTACATCGATCCGACGGGAATGGGTTCCTATCGGGATAATCCGTGGCTCATTTCCTTCCGGGATCTGCTCAAAATCGGGGAAGAACTGGATCAGAACCACCCCGAACGATTTTCCGCGGAATTGCAGCAGGGAAGACCGGAGGAAACGGCTCTGATGATCCAGACCTCCGGCACGACGGGCCTGCCGAAGATGGCCAGGCTGTCGCACCGAAATTTGACGGCGATGGGGGAGAGTTGGGTCCGGGCGATCACTATCCAGCCCGGGGAGAACTGGATTTCCATGTCTCCTCCCGCCTGGATTGTCGATCAGATGTGGGGCCTCGGCGTGGCGCTTCTCGGCGGGATGACGATGAACTTTCCGGAGACGCCGGAGACGGTGCAGGAAGATTTCCGGGAGATCGGCCCCTCGCGGATCATCACCGCCTCCCGTTTCTGGGAAGATCTGGCCTCCCGGATCCGGGTCCGGATGGCCGATGCCGGCTGGATCAAGCGGCGGCTCTTCGCGGCGGCCGAGCGCGTAGGCCGGTCGGTGATCTTCCGTCAGATCCGGAAAGAGCCGGTGCCATTGTCTCTCAAGGCCCTTCATCGTCTGGCCGCGCTGATCGTCTATCGCCCTCTCCTCGACCGGATCGGCTGCGCGAATTTCCGGAGCGCCTACACGGGAGGCCATCCCATCAGCCCCGACGTGATCACCTTCTTCCGGGCGATCGGTCTGAATTTGAAGCAATGTTATGGTCTGACCGAAGCGGGGGGCATCTTCCAGATCCAGCCGGACAATGAGGTTAAGCCGGAGACCGTTGGGAAGCCTCTGCCCGGCGTTCAGATCCGGATCGCAGCGGACCAGGAGGTTCTCGTGTCCGGTCCTTCCGTCTTTCAGGGGTATGACCAGGATTATCAGGCGACTGAAGCGGCGTTCACCGACGGCTGGCTCCGGACCGGCGACGCAGGGTATCTGGACCGCGACGGGCACCTGCTGATCATCGGCCGCAAGGAGGAGATCATCCGCAACAAAAGTGGGGAGGCCTTTTCCCCGGATTTCATAGAAACCCGTCTGAAGTTCAGCCCCTTCATCAAGGAGGCGGTGATTTTCGGCGAAGGGCGCCCTTATCTGACGGCCATGATCAATATCGATTTCGGCAACACCGGAAACTGGGCGGAACAGAAGATGATCCCCTATACGACCTACCTCGATCTTTCGCAGCAGAGGAGCGTCGAGGAGCTGATCCTGACCGAAATCCGGAAGGTCA
>JAPLJW010000261.1 GCA_026388365.1 Deltaproteobacteria bacterium
ACCTTCCGGACCTGTTCGAAGTCGTTCAGATCGATTCCGCCCATCAGGTGGAGAAAATCGACGTCCGTCCCGTCGAGACGGATCAGAGCCCCGATGAACGGCGGCTCCGTCGGCATGCCGAAATAGCGGTAATTCACATAACTCCAGGCGGTCAGTGTCCCCTCCTGCGCGACCTCGACCCATTCGGTCGTATCCACGAAGCAGCGCGGGCAGAAGCTCCGGGCCGGGACGAGAATCCTCCCGCATTTCTCACACTTCGTGCCGTAGAGTTTCTTCTCCGCCATCCCCTCGAAAAACCTTGTCCAGACGGGACCGTAGGACAGTTCATAGGGCAGCCGGATCTCCGTCATCAGGGTTTTGTATTCCTTCGCCATTCTCATTCCTCCCTCATCTTGTCCGTATCTGTCTGATCGTGCGCCGCCGGCCGGGAATCGCTACGGCTCCGCCCCAAGGATCATCACGCCGTTGAACTGATCCACGCCGCCCATCGCGTGGCAGAGCGCCAACTTCGCCCCCGGGATCTGGTGATCGCCGGCGCGCCCCATCACCTGAAGGGCCGCCTCCGCCGTCCGGATTAGCCCCGTCGCCCCGATCGGGTTCGTGCAGAGGGTCCCGCCGGACGGATCGCAGGGGAGCTCCCCGTTCCGCGTGAAAACCCCCTTCAGAACAAGGTCCGGGGATTCACCAAGACCGCAGAAGCCGAAGCATTCGTAGAAGAGCATCTCCTGGAACGTGAAGGGGTTGTACACCTCCGCCACGTCGAGCTCCTTGCGCGGGTCCCGAATGCCGGCCTGGTCATAGGCCTGCTTTGCCGCCTGGACGGCGCTCTGCCATACCCCCTTGTCCGAATCCCCGAAGAAGTACTCCTCACCCCGGTAGCCGACCCCCTTCACCCAGGCCGCCTTCCGGCCCAGCTTCCGCGCCATCTCCGCGGAGGCGAAGATCACCGCGCAGGCCCCGTCGGAATTGGGGCAGACGTCCAGGAGCCGGACCGGATAGGTGATCAGGCGCGAGTTTTTGACGTCGTCCATCGTCACCCGGAGTTTGACGTGGGCATACGGGTTGTCGAAGGCGTCGTCGTGATGGGTCACGGAGATGCAGGCCGCCGCATCCCGGATCTTCTCCTCGGGGATCCCGTAGCGGGCCGCCCACATCTGGGACTGCATGGAAAAGACCCCGGGCGCCCCGGCGATAAAGTACCGCTGGTAAAAAGGCTCGAGGACGGTCGTCATCGTCGCCTGGGAATTGCCCTCGTTCATCTTCTCGTGGCCGACCGCGAGGATCAGATCCGCCATCCCCGAGGCGATCCAGTAATAGGCCGTATGGGCGATCGATATCCCCGTCGAGCCGCAGGTTTCGGTCTTCAAAATGGGCTTCCCCGCCGCCTGCATCGCGTCGGCGAAGTAGAAATGGGTCAGGGCGATCCCCTCCATCATCGACGGCATCGTCCCCGACACCACGCCGTCGATGTCGGCCGGGGTCAGTCCCGTATCCTCGAACACCCGGACCACGGCCTCCCGGACGAGGTCCGGATAGGAGATTTCCGTCCGCCGGCCGTGTTTTGTCTGTCCCACCCCGATAATCGCAACCGGTCTTCCCATCGCTCCCTCCTAATCCAACTTATCCGATGCCGACGATCGCCACCGCATGGCACTGCCCGGCGAAACCGTGCGTCCCGTGGGCCAGCGCCGTCTTCACCTCTTTCGGAACCTGGCGCTCCCCCGCCTCTCCCCGGATCTGCAGGACCGCCTCCACGAGGCGTTGCAGGCCGCGCGAAACATAGGGGTTGTTGGCCAGGACGCCACCGGAGGGATTGACCGGCAAGTCGCCGTTTTTCCGGGTCCGCCCGCTCGCAATCAATTTCCCCCCTTCCCCCTCGCCGCAGAAGCCGAGGTCCTCGCACCAGAGGAGTTCTTGGAAGGCGTAGGGTTCCGTAAGCTCCGCCAGATCGATTTCCTTTTTCGGATCGGCAATCCCCGCCATCCGGTAGGCGCGCGCCGCCGCGTCCCGGAGCGGCCCCTTCAGGAGGTCGCGGTCGCCGAGATAAAAATGATCGAGCGAGCTGCCGTATCCCTTGAACCAGACCGGCTGGTCCGTGAGCGCCCGCGCCTTCTCCTCGGAGGCAAGCAGAACGGCCACCATCCCCTCCGACTTCGGCGCCACCTGCAGGGCCGTTAGCGGATCGGCAAGCCGCTCGGAGCCAAGGATCTCCTCCACGGTGTAGTGCCCCTTCCTGTGGGCATAGGGATTCCCGAGGGCGTTCCCCAGGTTCTTCACGGCGACCTGGGCGCACTGCTCCTCCGTGACGCCGTAACGCTCCAGGTAGAGCCGCATCTGGAGCGCCGCCGCCAGGGTCTCCTGGAGACCGACGGGCCGCTGATAGAACGGATCGGCGAACATCAGCGTGCAGGTGTCGTTTGGCGGGTTTTCGGACCCCTTGCAGAGCGCCATGACCAGCGCCGTGTCGAACTGGCCGGAGAGGATCCGCATGACGGCGTAGAAGAATGCAAACAGAGACTCCCCGTCCTGGCGCGAGGCGTTCTTCAGAAACGCCCCCGTCGTCTCCCAGTAGTAGGAATTGGCGCAGGAGATCCCGCCGTGGAAGATGTCGGAGGAGGCCGTGACGATCGTCCCCAGATCATCCCTGGTGAGCCCGGCCTTCTCCAGCACCTCCTTCGTGATCCGGTACGCCTGGTCGTAGAAATTGTCCTTCGATTCGGCGCCCGCGCCCTGTGCGACCGATACGATGCCAACCCTCCTCGTCATACCGACCCTTCCTTTCTTAACAAATGGATATGGATTCCCTGAATCCGTCCGAAAGAACGCCTCACACGGCCATTATGGCCGGCGTCGTAACCGACTCTGCAAATCTGACAACATTCAAACGGCGTGATTTCCGGGATGGCTGCGAATGAACCACGATTTGATTGACAAGTCAATCAAAAATCGGTACGGTCTCCTTTAAACCAGGAGGAAACCTATGGCTCAAATCAATGGAATCGAACTGGGTTACACCTACGACCAGCTTGAAATCGGGATGTCCGCGTCGTTCACCAAGACGATCACCGAGACGGATGTCTATCTCTTCGCCGGCATCTCCGGTGATTTCAACCCCATGCACACGAACGAGGAATTTGCCAAGCTCACCCCCTTCAAGACGCGCATCGCCCACGGTGCGCTGCCGCAGAGCCTGATCGCTCCGGTCCTGGGGATGAAGCTCCCGGGGCTCGGGACGGTCGCCCTGGAGGTTCTGTGCCGTTTCCGCGCCCCAACTTTCTTTGGAGACACGGTCACCGCCACGGCGGAGGTGGAGGAAAAGATTGAAAAGAAGCGCTGGGTCCGTATGAAGTGCACCTGGAAGAACCAGCGGCAGGAGCTTGTCGCCGAGGGATACGCGCTGGTCATGCCCCCTATGGCCCTGTAGGTGCAGATCCGGAGGGCCGCCCCGAAAACGACCTGAACGGGACATCCCGGCCGATCTTGACGCCAGGGCCCCCGCCGATGACCGGGACGAAAAGGTTCCTTTGTCGCTCCGTGCCGGGACGACTACGCGATCGTCCAGGTCGTGGCGTCCGGCGCGTCCTGGAGGATCACCCCCCGCGCGGCGAGACCATTCCGGATCTCATCGGCCCTCTGCCACGTCTTCGCCGCCCGCGCGGCCCGACGCTCGGCAATCAGGCGCTCGATCTCCGCAACGGACAGCCCCCGCTTCCCCGCCTCCCGCTCCCGGTCCCGACGCAGATAGTCATCCGGTTCCTGCCGGAAAAAACCCAGCACGGAACCGATCTCCAGAAGGGTCTTCCCCGCCTGGACAAAGACGCCATGCGAAACGTTCGGCTTCTTCTCCGCCAGCGACGCGTTGACCAGGCGGGCGGCGTCAAAGAGGTGGCCGATCGCGCGCGCCGTGTTGAAATCGTCGTCCATCGCCTCGCCGAAGCGCTCCCGGAGGCTCTGGAGCTGCGCCTTCATCTCCCCGTCCTTCTCCGCAGTGTCCGGGGCCGGCTCCATCCCGCCGGCCGCGATATCCCGGAGCAACTTCAACGTCGAATAGAACCGGTTCATCCCCTGACGCGCCTCGGTCAGGCCGGCATCGGAAAAATCGACGGGGCTCCGGTAATGGCTCTGGAGCAGAAAAAGCCGCAGGACCTCGGGATGATACTGCTGCAGGATGTCCCGGATGGTGAAGAAGTTGCCAAGGGATTTCGACATCTTCTCGCTGTTCACCCGGACGAAGCCGTTGTGGATCCAATAGCGGGCCAGCGTCTTGCCGGTCGCCCCCTCTGACTGGGCGATCTCGTTCTCATGGTGGGGAAAGACCAGGTCCTCACCACCCCCATGGATGTCAAAGGTCTCGCCGAGGTAGCGCTGGCTCATCACGGAGCACTCGAGGTGCCACCCCGGCCGGCCTCGACCCCAGGGGCTTTCCCACCAAGGCTCTCTCTCTTTGCTCGCCTTCCAGAGGACAAAATCGAGGGGGTTGCGCTTCTTTTCGTTGACGTCGATCCGGGCGCCGGCCGTCATGTCCTCCAGGTTCCGACCCGAGAGTTTTCCGTAGCCCGGAAATCGTTCTACCGCGTAGAAGATATCCCCGCCAACCGGGTAGGCCAAGCCCTTTTCAAGCAGGGTGGCCACGAGGCGGATCATCCCGTCGATGTTCTCCGTCGCCCGGGGGGTAAAGGTGGGACGGGCGACGCCGAGCGCATCCATGTCCTCATCATGTTCACGAATGTACCGCTCGGCGATCGCGTCAATCCCGGCGTTCTCGCGGCGGGCCTTGTCGATGATCTTGTCATCGACATCGGTGAAGTTCTTCACATAGGTCACTTCCCAGCCGCAGTAGCGGAGATAACGGGTGATCACATCGAAAACGACCGCCGAGCGGGCGTGTCCCACGTGACAGACGTCATACGCCGTGATCCCGCACACGTAAATCCCGACCTTACCCTCCCGCAGGGGATGGAATTCCTCTTTCTTTCTCGACTGGGTGTTGTAGATTCTCAGAGTCATCGTTCCTCCGGACAATCAGCAGGCTATTGAAAAACGCCCACCTGCTGCGTTTCCCTCATCCTTCGCCGTTCAACGTACCAGCAAGTAATTCTCACGGCTCAGGATTTCGGGGGCCTTGCATTTGGACATCCCGTATCCTGTACGGGACAAGCTTTTGAACAGCCTGCAAGAGAGCCTTTTTCAAAAGGCTCTTAGGGGTACAGGGCGACCAAGGGCAGACCGGCCCCCTCCGGGAGACCGGACATCAGGTTCATGTTCTGGATCGCCTGGCCGGAGGCCCCTTTGATCAGGTAGATCCCGACCTCGGTCACCTTGCACCTCTTTGATCCCCGGAACATAGGATTTCGCGAATTTTTTTTCGAAAGCATCCCCGTGAGATCCAAAAAAAAGGGAGGCCATCAGCCTCCCTGCGGAATTTATCTCTTGGAGAACTGGAACCGCTTCCGGGCCCCCGGTTGACCGTATTTCTTTCTTTCCTTGATCCGGGAATCCCGCGTCAGGAAACCGGCCTTTTTCAGGGCCCCCCTCAGCTCCGAATCGTATTCCACAAGCGCCTTGGAAATGCCGTGCTTGATGGCGCCCGCCTGACCGGCGATGCCGCCCCCATCCACGTTGATGTAAAAATCGAAGAGCCCCTTCTTCCCCGTCATCTCGAGGGGCTGCTGGATGATCATCTTCAGGCTTTCCCGCGTGAAGTAGTCGTCGAAGTTCCGCTTGTTCACCTGCAGGATGCCGGTGCCCTCCTTCATATAAATCCGGGCAATGGCGCTCTTCCTCTTCCCCGTCGCATAAAACCGGTTTTCAGTCATATCCCTCTCCAGATCTTGTTCACGAACCCGATATTTCTTCCGTCACAAATATTACAACGCCAGAATTCGGGGGCACTGCGCCTCGTGCGGATGGTCGCCGCCGGCGTAGATCTTGAGCTTTTTCAGCATGGCTCGCCCCAGCGTATTCTTGGGAAGCATCCCCTTCACCGCCGCCCGCAACAGTTCCTCCGGTTTTTCCTTGAGCATCTTTCCCGCCGCAGTCGCCTTGAGTCCTCCCGGGTAGCCGGAGTAATGGTAATAGATTTTGTCCGTCAACTTCTTGCCGGTCAGACTGATCTTCTCGGCGTTGACCACAATCACGAAATCTCCCGTATCCGTATGGGGGGTATAAACGGGTTTGTGCTTTCCCCGCAGGCGGTGGGCAATTTCGCTCGCCAGCCTTCCCAGGACCTTGTCCCCGGCATCCACGAGATACCAGTCGCGACTGACCTCTCCCTGCTTTGCCTGATATGTCTTCATCACTTCACCCAGTGCGCATGAATTTGAATTTGGGTAGATACGCAAATTCGCGCCGTTTGTCAAGTAAAAATCTGCATAAAACAGCAAAAAGAAATCACCTGTCCGCTTCGTTACCCCGTCTTTCACTTCCCCATCCCGTAGAGCGAAAAAACGACCATGACGGCCCTGTCGTCCACGCGATCGGAGACATTGAGTTCCACATTCCAGCACTGTTTCCGGTATTGCAAGCCGCAGGTGGATTCGACGGTCCTGCCATCGAACTGGTTTCGTCTCAGCACATAGGTCGCGCCAAGGGAGGATGTCAGAACCGCCCTCAGGTAGAGATTAATCTCCTCCAGCGTGTCCCGGGTGTAACGATACCCGGCGGACATCGAATCCCCGCGATGATCGGACAAGGTCAGGTCATAATTGCTCTGTCTCCAATTTCCTGAATTCACGTCATATTTGTTGCGGGCCGACAGGGAGAAATAGGGAAGAGGCGCCAGATCCAGCTCCAGATCCACATCACTGAAAGGCTGATTGTCCTTCCCCGATCCTGTGACGTCCCTTCCCGCCTCCCGGATGTCGTAGGTCTGGCCGATCTTGAAGCGCATCATCTCGCGGTAGCTGATCTTTCCATCCTTTGCCCGCATCCGGGTGAGCAGCGTATTGGTGATCCCATAGGTCAGGGTGTGCTGACCGGGAATCCGGTCCAGAAAATCGGGGGCGTGATCCTGCGACGTGTCGGGAATATAGGTGTAGGTGATCTCCGGTCGGATCCCGTGCCGGATCTTCTCCACCTCCGCGCCGTTGACGTCAAAAACCCGGGATATCTCTGTGGAGAGGGTCGTCCCCAGCGTGAAGACCTCCCGGTCGCCGTATTTGTCCCCAGCATCCGCCGCGGAATCAGACCGCTCCCAGACATCCCCCCGGAAACCCGCCTGCGGCGTCATCCGCGCATAGGATCCCAGCTTCAGCGGCAGGAAGAGGGTCGGGCTGATCTGCCAGAGATGCCCCTTCTGACCCTCCTGACGGAAAAAATGATCATAGCCGGCTGTGAATTCGAGCTGCAGCGGGCTGTTGAAGAGGGGCTGCCGGAATCCCGTCAGAGTCGCCTCCGGATATTTCTGCAGCGTCCCATTGTTGTCGGGAGCGGAAAAATCATCGGTGTAGCGCGCGAGGGCGGTCAGGTTGTACAGGGACCAGTCCTTCGTCAGACGGACCGTGGAATCGAGCGATCCGAGGGATTCATCCCCGAGGAAGGAGACTCGACTAAACCGCTCTTCCCCGCTCGGGGAATAGTGATCCCGATAGTAGTTGGAGTAGGAAAAATCCTTGAAATACCAGCGGTCCGACACCCGGCGGATGTCGCTCCGGAGGTTGATACCGTCCGCGAAAGTCGTTTCGTGGTTAAGGTAATAGGACCAGCGGTTCCGATCATCCTGCCAGTCGCGGCTCATGGTCCCGACACCATCCGTAACCCGCTTGCGGTCGTTGATGAAGTCCCCATAGAAGACGCCGAACGAATCCGGACTGGTAAAGTAACGGATTTCCACACCCTCCTTGAATCCGCGTTTCTCCAGATAGCGCTGGAAAAATGTGGCGTCGGCGCTGTCGGAGACGGCCCAGTAGAAGGGGATTTCCACGTCCAGGCCGTTTTGGTCGCGGGAGTAGGCGAAGCGGGGGAAGAGTAAGCCGGTCTGGCGCGTCGTCTTGGCGGGGAAGATGAGATAGGGGATGTAGAGCAGGGGGAGATCCCGGGCCAGGAACCGGCCGTGCTTCAGGACACCGTAGCCATCGACGGTCAAGTCGAGCTCGCTGCCGGCAATGCGCCAGTCGGGCGCATCACCGTCGCAGGTGGTCACCGTGGCGTTTTCAAGCCGGTAGGTCGCTTCCGACTTCTTTTCGATCCTTTCTCCTTGGATGTAGAAATGGTTCTGGGCGATAAACATCTTCCCGACCTCCACCATCCCCGTCCGCGAGACGGTGTTGAACGAAACCTTTTCGCCCTCGAGAATATCCTGATCGCTCCGGACCAGCACATGGCCAACGGCCAGGGCCTGGCTCGTGGTGCGGTTCAGGTTCGCGGCGTCGGCCTTCAGGAATCCCCCGGTAAAGGTGATCAGGACCTTCCCCTCGGCGTGGAAGACGTCTTCATCCCCGTCGTAGGCAATGCTATCCGCCTCGATGGTGACCGGTCCCCCCCGGAACTCCGTCTCGAAAGCCCGGAGGGGCGAAGCCGCCATCCAGGAAACGAACAGGATCGCAAGAAAGCAGAAGAACTTTTTCAGTCTGTTCACCTCAGCGCCTTTCACGGCGATCCTGTTACCCGTCTGCAGGAACGGCATACGTCCCGCCGCCTTTTTCGATTTGCTGGAGCTTTTTGACTTCTCCCACCAGATAGAGGGAGCCGGCCGCACAGACGAGATCCCCCTCCCCGGCGAGCGAAAGGGCATGGCGCAGAGCATCGCCCGGATTTTCGACCACTTCGAGATCCCCGTGAAACCTTCCGGCCGCCAGCCGCAGTTGCTCCGGCGACAGGGCCCGCGCACTGCTGGGGCGGGTGAGGATCACCCGGTCGGCCAAGGGGAAGAGCCTCTTCGCCATCGTCCGATAGTCCTTATCCCCCAAGACGCCGAAGAGCAGGATCAACCGCCGGTGGGGAAAATCATTCCGGAGCGCCCGGCAGAGTGTGGCCACCCCCGCCGGATTGTGGGCGCCGTCCACGAGCAGCATCGGTGAGTGCTGGAGGATCTCCAGCCGCCCCTCCCAGTGCGCGTGCTTCAGCCCCTCGGAAACGGCCGCTTCCTCCACCCGGAAACCGGCCTCCTCGATCAGTTCCACGGCGCCCAGCGCCAGGGCGGCATTGGAAATCTGGTGTTTTCCCGCGAGGGGGCAGAGAAGCCCCTCATGGCGCCTCCCGACGCCCCGATATGAAAACGTCCCATCCCGATGGATCGTCGTCCGGATCTCCTTCCCCACCCGGAAGAGCCTTGCCCCTCTTTCCCGGCAGATCGCCTCCAGGGTCCCGATGACCGGCCTCTGCCGGGCCGCGGTGAGACAGGCTCCCCCCGCCTTGATGATCCCCCCCTTTTCGCGCGCGATTTTCCCCAGGGTGTTGCCGAGGTACTCCCGGTGTTCGAGGGAGATGTTGGTGATCACCGAGACGAGCGGGATGACCACGTTGGTGGCGTCCAGCCTGCCCCCCATGCCGACCTCCAGCACG
>JAPLJW010000183.1 GCA_026388365.1 Deltaproteobacteria bacterium
CGACTATTCCCCGGGGAACCTGACCCTCCACTACTGGATCGGAAAGAGCCAGGCCGCCCTGGCCGAGGGGGAGAGCGGGATCCTCCGGAACGCCCAGATCCTGGGCGCCGCCTGGAACAGCATCCGCCTCTCCGTGATCGTTGCCCTGATCACGGGGACCGCGGGCATCCTGATCGGCTATGCCGTGGTCAAGGGGAGAAAGACCCGGCTTGCGGCCCTGCTGGAACAGGGGTCTTTCCTCCCCTACCTGATTCCGAGTATTGCCTTCGGGGCGATCTACCTGTCGCTCTTCTCCCGGTCCATCGGACCGCTGCCGCCGCTTTACGGGACTTTCGTCCTGCTCGTCATGGTCTGCGTGGCGAAGAACCTCCCCTTCTCGGCCCGGTCCGGGATCTCCTCCATGATGCAGGTGGCCGGGGAATTGGAGGAGGCGGCGATGATGGCCGGCGCTTCCTGGTTCCGGCGGTTCAGACGGATCATCCTGCCGCTCACGCTGGCCGGGTCCCTCTCGGGTTTCATCCTGGCGTTCATCGCCACGATGCGGGAGCTGTCGCTGATCATCCTGCTCATCACGCCCGAGACCCGGACGCTCACGACCATGACCTTCCGGTATGTGGAACAAGGGTATTCGCAGTTTGCCGACGCCATCATCCTGCTCATCGTGATCCTGGTCGTTGGGGGAGAGTTTCTGGCAAGACGCATCGGTAAAAGGGAGATGATTTGAGATGGCAATGATCGAAATCGAGGGGTTGACAAAACGGTTCGGCGCCGTTAAGGCCGTCGATGACCTGAATCTCGCGGTGGATGCGGGCGAGTTTCTCACGCTCCTGGGGCCGTCGGGGTGCGGAAAGACGACGGTCCTCAGAACGATCGCCGGTCTCGAGTTTCCTGATGCCGGGGAGATCCGGATCGATGGGAAGACCGTCTTCTCCTCGCAGCGGGGTATCTTCGTTCCCCCGGGGGATCGTGGGGTGGGGCTCGTCTTCCAATCCTATGCCCTCTGGCCCCACATGAATGTCTATCAGAATGTGGCCTTCGGCCTTGAGATTCAGAAGGTGGCTCCGGAGAAGAGGAAGCGGCAGGTCGCCGAGGCGCTTGCCTATATGCACCTCGAAGAGATGGAGAATCGCTATCCCCAGCAGATGAGCGGCGGCCAGCAGCAGCGTGTCGCCCTCGCCCGGATGCTGGTGGCCGGTCCCGGGGTCTTTCTCATGGACGAGCCCCTCTCCAACCTGGACGCCAAGCTCCGGATCGAGATGCGGGCAGAGATCAAGCGGCTCCACCGGGAGGCGCGGGCCACGACCGTTTATGTGACCCACGACCAGACCGAGGCCCTGACCCTATCCAGTCGGGTGGCCATCATGGACCGGGGGAGACTCGTGCAGGTCGCCCCACCCCGTGAGATCTACCGCCGGCCGGGGAGCCTCTTCGTGGCCGATTTCATCGGGAGCCCCACAATCAACCTGATCCCCGGGCGGATCGTCCGGAAAAGTGAAGGCATTTTCTTCGAGGGGGAGGTGCTGTCGCTTCCGGCGCCGGGGCTTGCGGCCCACGCAGGCGCCGAGGTGACGGCGGCCATCCGCCCGGAAGAGATCCGGATTGAAACCGGAGAGAGCGGAGACGCCGTTTCGGGGGAAGTGTATGCGGTCCTCCCCGCCGGGATGGAAACGATCGTCCAGGTCCGCCGGGAAGGCCGGATCTTCAATATTCGCCTTATGGGGGAGACTCCCCTCGACATCGGGGAGAGGGTATGCATGCAGTTTATCCCCGAGGCGGTCATTTTCTTCCAGGGGACGCAGGGCGACCGCATCGATACCGGACGGGAATGAATAGGAATGCAATCCGGCTTGAAAACTTTCGAGACGTGATGAAGGCGGCGGCGAGCCTTCCTCCACGTGAACGATATTCCCGGAGCCTTATTTTACCTCCTTCCGCAGGACCTTCTTGTCGATCTTGCCCACGACCGTGAGTGGCAGTTCCTTCCTGATTTCAATGTACTTCGGCACCTCGTAGGGAGAAAGTCGCTCCCGGGCCATCCTCAGGAGGTCGGCCTTCAGGGTCTCTTCGTCGCCGCCGGAGGGGAAGTCCGGCTTGAGGGTAACCACGGCCTTGACGTGTTCCGAGCCGGGACGCTCGGGATTGGGGATGCCGATGATCGCGATCATATCGATCGCCGGATGCTCCACCATGACCTCCTCCACCTTCTTGGAAAAGACCTTGAAGCCGCCCACGATGAGCATGTCCTTGGTCCGGTCGACGATCCGCAGGTAGCCCTCCTCGTCCTGGACGGCCACGTCGCCGGTATGGAGATAACCGTCCGCATCGAAGACCTGCCTGGTTTCATCGGGCTTCTGGTAATAACCGGCCATGACCTGCGGCCCCTTGACGCATATCTCTCCCGGCTCACCCACCGCCGCCTTCCTGCCCGTTCCCGGATCGACCAGCCTGATGTCGGTATTGATCAGGGGAAGCCCGATGGAACCCAACTTCCGCACTCTCTTCGAGGGGTTCATGGTGGTCAGGGGCGATGTTTCGGTCATTCCGTACACCTCCAGGAGTTTCCCCCGGCCGACGATCTCCTCCAATTTCCTCTGGGACTCCTCGGGGAAAGGGGCGGCGGCGGAGATGCAGACCTCCAGGCGGGAGTGGTCCAGTTCCTTGAATCGGGGATTGGCAATGAGCATCTGGAAAAGCGAGGGCACATTGACCAGGGCCGTGGGCCGGTACTTGGCCAGTTCCTTGCAGATGTGATCGGTATCCCGGGGATTGGGGATCAGGATCTGCGTCCAGCCCAGGTAGATGCAGTTCTCGTTGAAGAAGAGCCCGGCGATATGGAAGAAGGGAAAGCCCGAGAGGGCTAAGCCCTTGCCTTCCTCCCAGCCCAGCCAGGTCTGCACGATGACGAGATCGGCGACGGCGTTGCGATGGGTGAGCATGGCGCCTTTGGGGCTGCCGGTGGTCCCGCCGGTGTACTGGATATAGGCGACGTCGTCGGGGGTCAACGTTACCTTGGGCGGTTCGGCGGAAAATTCCCCTCCCTGGATGACCTTGATCATGTCGGCGACGTATCTTCCCGGCAGAGGGGTAACCTTTCCCTGGGGTATCTTTTTCAGAAGCCGGCCCAGGACCCTTTTTATCGCCGGGAGGAATCCCCCCACGCTGGTCGTCACCACGACCTTCAGATCGGGAAGATCGGCAACGATTCCCGTGAGCCGCGCGGCAAAAATGGCATCGAGGGTCACCAGCCCCCCGGCATTGGAATCCTTGAGCTGGTATTTCATCTCCTCGGCGGACAGAAGGGGAGAAACGCCGGAAACGACGCACCCCGCCCGGAGGATGCCCATCCAGGCGATGACATATTCCGGTATGTTGGGGAGGTTGATGCCCACCACGTCCCCCTTCTTGAGTCCCTGCGCCAGAAGCATGTGGGCGAATCGGTTGGCGTAACAATCCAGCTCGGCGAAGGTCACCTCCACCCCCATGAAGGCTAAGGCCGGCTTGTCGGGGAATTTCTTGAAGATGGGGGCGACCGCATCGACGTAACTCTTCTCCCATTGGACGGGGTCAATGTCGGCCAACCCCGGATCGTAGGATTTCGTCCAGAATCTCTCCTCGGCCATCAACGTTTCTCCTTTCCTTAAAGCAGGTCCCTTTTCAGGGAGCAGGGTTCAGAAAAACCGTATCACACCATTATGAAGAGAAAACTTTTATGAGCAGGAAAGGCAATAATCGGATAAGCCACCGCTTTCTCCGAGACGAGTATAGCGGCCCGGAATGGGGGTGTCAAGGCCGAAAGAGGTCTCCGACGGGCGCCTCAGCCGGCGGAAATGAAAAGCAATTCCCAATCATATTCGCGTCGCCGGTCCGGGGGAGATGACGGGATCAAGGGTGATCGAAGAGATATCCGACAGAGCGGAGACTGCGAAAATAGATTGGATTCTGGGGGTCCTCCTCGAAATACTTTCGAAGTCGGACCAGGAAAATATCCACGGTCCGGGTCGTCGTCACGCCGGAGTAGCCCCATCCGACCTCCAGCAGGATTTTTCGGGTCAGGGGTTTTCCCCGGTTGGCGATGAAGATCTTGAGCAGCCTGACCTCCTGTTCGGTCAACTGGATGGTTCCCTGCCGGGTCTCCGCCGTCATTGTCGTAAAGTTGATGGTATTGCCGCCAAAACCGTATTGCTTCACCTCCGCCGGGTCTTCAGACGCGCGGGGGGTTGAATGGTCACGGCCCCAGAGAGATCGGGTCAGCAGGCGTTCGACCCTCAGCAGAAATTCCGAAAGGTTAAAGGGCTTCGCAAGGTAGTCATCGACGCCGCAGGAGAAGCCTTTGATCCGGTCGTCGGGAGCCCCCTTGGCCGAAAGGATCAGAACGGGAAGCCGCTCGTCCTGCAAGCGGATGTGGCGCAGCACGGAGAGGCCGTCCAGGGCGGGGAGCATGATGTCGAGTACAATCAGGTCCGGATTCCAATCCTTCCACATCCGGAGGCCCTCGGTCCCGCTGCCGGCAATGGCCGTCTCATAGCCCTGCAGCGTGAGATTCAGCGTCAGCCCTTCGGCGATATGGGTGTCATCCTCGACAATCAGGATGCGCTTTTTGTCAGTTTGTTTCATTTCTTTTCCTTTCCGTAACCTTTTCCGGAAGGATCAGCGTCAACACGGATCCTTTCCCCACACCGGCACTGTCGGCGACCATCTTCCCGTTATGAAGTCGGGCGATCTGCTGGACCAGATAAAGGCCGATCCCGCTTCCCCCCACGGGAATTGGACCATCGTGCCGGGCCTGATAGAACTTGCTGAAGATTCGCTTACGCTCCGCCTGGGCGATGCCGATTCCGTTGTCCCGGAAATGGATCAGCAGAGATTTCTCTTGATTCTCAAAGGTGATGTCGATCCGGGGTTTCCCGGAGGTGTTGTATTTGATGGCATTCGTCAGGATATTCATGAGGAGCATTTCGAACAGGGAAACGATCACGGGATAAAAGAGAGGACCTTCGGGAGGCGGGTCCACGCGGATGTCGCAATCGTGGAAAATATGGCGGTTATCGTTGATGAACTGCCGGATCGTTTCCGGAAGGTCAACCGATGTGGGCGCCCCTTCCCGGAGCCGGCTTTCGATCCGGGCGAGGTTCAGAATGCTGTTGATGTTGGCGGAGAGGCGTTCCACATCCAGGAGCATGAAACCCATGTATTTGAGCTGCTCCGCCCGGGGCAGGTCGTGTTTCGTGAACGTCTCGAGATAGAGTTTCAGGGATGTCACAGGGGTCTTAAGCTCATGGGTGAAGTTGTTGATGAAGGTATGCTGGAGGCGGTAGAGCTGCAGGGTCTTTAAATTGTAGATGAAAATGATGAGGATTCCCACCAGGATGACGCCCACCAGGAGCGACAGAATGAGGATTACCACCCAGGTCCGGGCCTCGAAAAACTGATTCGCGTCGAGCTGGTAGCGCCGGATCACCGCATTCAGGTTTTCGCTGACGCTGATGTACCAGTAGATGTAAAGAAAAAGGGAGATCGCCAGCGCGACGGTGGACAGGACAAAGATAAAAACCGGATGGATGAACCATTTCGCCTGTTTCATTTGCAATCCTTGCGTCCAGTAGCCATCGTATTGAGGGACAGCCATTGGGAAATCGGATCCCGGAAGCGCGCATTGGAGATTTTTCGGGGCACCCTGCCTCCGCAGCGAAGCGCCCGCAAAGACGATTGTTTGAGCGCGAAGCGCGAGTTTCGTCTTTGCAGCGAAGCGAGGAGGAGCAGGTTTGAAAAATGTCCAGCGCGCGGAGGGATCACGATTCCCAATGGGTCAGGCCTCCTATTGTAAAAGTATTGTAAAACGGCAACTTACCACTTCACAATCGCCTGAATATCGACTAACGTGCCCTCCCAAGGCAAGACGGCCTCATCAACAGCATCTATAAGGAGAATAGCATGACCGAAAGAAATCAGCCAGTCCATCCCCTCGGAAGCCGCGCCCGCGTCCTGCTCGCGAGCGTCTTCGGGCCCTACGCCCGGGATGACGAGTACGGAAGCCGCAAAATCAACCCGATGGAACTCTATCAGAATCAGGTCACCCGCGTCCAGGGGGGATTCTCGCTCCGGATGTTTCATCGCTCCTTCGGGTTGATGATGATCCAGAACAATCTGGACGCCCCCTGCACCTTGCTGGATTTTCCCACCCTGGAGGGTTTCACGGCGGAGATCACGGAGAACAGCTACGACATCATCGGGATCGGCGCCATCATCCCGAATATCGGCAAGGTCCGGAAGATGTGCAAGCTGATCCGGCGGCACCAGCCGTCCGCAACGATCGTCATCGGCGGCCATATCAGCAACAAGGAGGGCCTCCATGAGCTGATCGATGCGGACCATATCGTGCGCGGGGAGGGGATTCGCTGGTTTCAGCGCTACCTGGGTCAGGACGATCGGGGGCCCATCAAGCACCCCCTGGTCATATCGGGGTTCGGCGGGAGGATGATGGGGATAGACCTCGGAAATCACCCCGGCGGCACGGCGGCGATCCTGATTCCCTCGGTCGGTTGCCCGGTGGGCTGCAACTTCTGCTCCACCTCGGCCCTGTTCGGCGGGAAGGGAAAGTTCGTTAATTTTTTTGAAACCGGCGATGAACTCTTTACCGCCATGTGCGAGATGGAGAAAGCGCTCAAGGTGAAATCCTTCTTCACGCTGGACGAGAATTTCCTCCTCCACAAGAAGCGGGCGCTCCGGCTTCTGGAACTGATGGAAGCAAACCAAAAAAGCTGGGCCATTTACGTATTCAGCTCCGCGCGTGTCCTGCAATCCTATACGGTCGATCAGCTCGTGAGGCTGGGGATCGGCTGGGTCTGGATGGGGCTGGAAGGGGAGGAGAGCGCCTACGACAAACTTCAGGGGGTGGATACGCGGTCGCTTGTC
>JAPLJW010000040.1 GCA_026388365.1 Deltaproteobacteria bacterium
AGGGCCGGCTTTTCGGGGAACTGCTTCGCCGTCCGGTCCAGAATATCCGGCATACAGATCTCTTCGTACTTGACAAATTCCGGGACGCCCTTTTCGTAGGACTTCAGCCACAGCTTTTCCTGATATTTTGTCTCAGCCATTTTCGTCCACTCTCCCTTTCTTTTTTTAATGGGTCTGTTTGATTACAAATCCAATGGCTCGGGAACACCGCCGCCCTCAACGCCCCCATTGCGGAGAAAAGCGGCGCTGCGGAAGGGCCTTTTTCCCCTTCCCGAGGTTCCAGCGAAAAACGCTCTGCACCTTTCTATGTCGTATTTTAAAACAAATCGCAGGAATTTGCCACACAAAAGCCCCCTCTAACGGCAGAACGGGGTTTTCCATATATGGCGGTTTCGGAAAAGTTCATCGTTCCCGCACTCCGGCATGGACATGTGGGGACACCTTGCCGCAAGGTGTCTCCAGGCCCAAGGGGATCGAACGTTGTCCCCGGAATACGCTGTAGACGGCGAAGATAAGCTGAAAAAGAAACCGGGGACAGATTTGAAATCTGTCCCCCGATAATCCATCAGGAGGCCGGCGCCGCGCAGACATCGACCGGCGGCTTCTCCTCTTCGAGGTCCATGGCCTTCCAGATGATGTCGGCGATGTCGAGGGCGGCCATGCCCTCTTCCTTCTTGCGGTCCTTGATGCCGTCGGAGAACATCGTCAGGCAGAAGGGACAACCCACGGCGATCCGGTCGGCGCCCGCGGCGATGGCCTGGTCGGTCCGCATGTCGTTGATCCGCTCGCCGATGTCCTCTTCCATCCACATCCTCCCCCCGCCGGCACCGCAGCAAAAGCTCTTCTCGAGATTCCGCTCCATCTCCGTCAGCTTCAGGCCCGGAACAGCCTTGAGGATCCGCCGTGGCTGGTCGTAGATCTCGTTGTAGCGGCCGAGGAAGCAGGAGTCGTGGTAGGTATAGAGTCCTTCCACCGGCTTTTTGAGGGTGATTTTTCCCTGGGCGATCAGATCGGCGATGATCTCCGTGTGGTGGAACACCTCGAAATTTCCTTCGAAATGGGGGTAGTCCTTCTTCAGCGCGTTGTAACCATGGGGACAGGTGGCGATGATCTTCTTCACCTTGTAGTTCTTCATCACCTCGATGTTCGCCTGGGCCAGCGTCTGGTAGAGGTATTCGTTGCCGCCCCGCATGGCGGAGTCGCCGCAGCACCCCTCCTCCGTTCCGAGGATGCCGAAGCTCACGCCCGCCGCCTTCAGGATCTTGGCGAAGGCCGCGGAGACCTTTTTCCCGCGGTCGTCGAATGACCCGGAGCAGCCCACGTAGAAGAGGTACTCGACATCGGGATCCTCGGCCAGGGTTTTGATCCCGAGATCCTTGGCCCAGTCCGCCCGGAGGTGGGAACCGATCCCCCAGGGGTTGGAATTGTTCTCCATGTTCCGGTAGGTGAGCTGGAGCTCCGGCGCGAAATCCGCCTCGGTGAGGACCTTGTACTGCCGCATCCCGACGATCTTGGGTACATGCTCGATTGTGGAGGGGCAATGCTCCTGGCAATACATGCAGTTCGTGCAGGCCCAAAGTTCATGGAGGTCGATCACCTCGCCGACCATCGCCCTTTCCGCAGGCGCCTCCGCCCGCGTCGCCCCTTTCACCACCGCATCGACCAGGGCATCCACATCGTCGAGGGCCTTGACGACCAGTTTCTTCTTCGCCGGTTTCCCTTCACCCCCCGGAATGGCTGCTGACGCTGCCTTCTGCGCGGCGATCGCCGCGGGCGCCTGCTCCAGCCAGTAGGTTTTCAAATCCTGAACCAGTTTCTTCGGCGAGAGCGGTTTCCCGGAGAGGTAGGCCGGGCAGCCGTCCTGGCAGCGCCCGCAGCGCGTGCAGGCGTCCGAATCGAAGATCTGCTTTTTCGTGAACTCCTCTAATTTTCCCACGCCGAAGGATTCCGCGTTCTCGAAGTCCCGGATCGGTTCGATGTGCCCCACCGGCTGCAGCGACCCCATGAAGTGGTTGGCCGGAGTCGTGATGATGTGCAGCAACCTTGAATAGGGAATATAGGCGATGAAGCCCAGCGAGAGCAGGGCGTGGATCCACCAGTTTACTTTATGGAGGGCCCGCGCCGTATCGGGAGCGACGCCGGCGAATGCCTTTGCCAAACCCCAGCCGACGAACGACCAGACCTCCCAGGGAGGGGTTGTCACGTGGATCCGGAGAGCCTCGCTGACGAAGCCGGTCACGATGATCACAAAGATCACCAAAAGGACAATCGCGTCATCCGGGGTGTTGTCCGGTTTTCCCTGGTAACCGAGCCGGTCGGGCCGCTGGATGTAACGCCGGTCGATAGCCAGGAGCACGCCGATCAGAACGGTCAGGCCGAAAATGTCCATCAGAAAGGAAAAAACCAGGTAAAAGACGCCCTTCAGGTAGGTCCAGCCCAGGGGGGCGGTGATGTAAGTTTCATTGGCAATCAGGGCCGTCCCGATGAAGAGGACCACGAAGCCGAAGAAGATCAGGCTGTGCATGATCCCGGGGTAGGGGTCACGGAAGGTTTTCCACTGGAGAAGCCCATTGACGAGCAGCGACCGGATCCGCTCCTTCATGTGGTCCATGCGGATTTCGGGCTTGCCGATAGCGACCCACAGCCGCCATCGCCGGTAGATCCCGTAAACAAAAACGGCCATCGCGATGGCCGCCAGTGGATAGAAAAGGACTGCAAAGGACTCAGCGTTCCAGTAGACCTGCCTGCCTTCGTTTCCGACCGAAAATGCAACGTGCTCCATAACCCCTCCCGCGAGAAAACAGGGACAGCGCCTATTGCCATCGGGTGCTGTCCCTGTTCATTATGCCAGCAGTTTCTTGCACGCCTTGGTGAATTCGGGAACAACCTTGAAGAGGTCATCCACGACGCCGTAGTCGGCCTTCGTAAAGATGGGCGCCTCGGCATCCTTGTTGATGGCCACGATGAATTTCGAGGAACTCATCCCGGCCAGATGCTGGATGGCGCCGGAGATACCGCAGGCGATATAGAGGTTCGGAGAGACGATCTTGCCGGTCTGTCCCACCTGGTCGGACTGGGGTCTCCAGCCCGCATCCACCGACGCGCGGGACGCGCCGACGGTGGCGCCGAGGACGGCCGCCAGTTCTTCGATGATGCCGTAATTCTCCGGCCCCTTCATGCCGCGGCCGCCGGAGACGATGATGTTGGCCTCCGTCAGATCCGCCTTGCCACTCGTATCCTTCTGCACCTCCAGAACCTTCGTCTTGAGCTGACCCGCATCCAGAGCCGGATCGAACTTCACGACGGCGCCGGCTTTCGCGTTCTCCACCACCGGGAAGACATTCGGCCGGAGAGACGCCATCTGCGGGAAGGTGGAGAAGACCACCTCGCCGAAGCATTTCCCGGCATACATCGGCCGGATCGCGAGCAGCTTGCCGTCGGCGATCTTCACGTCCGTGCAGTCCGTCGCCATGCCCGTCGCCAGTTTCCCGACGAGACGGGCGGAAAGGTCCTTCCCCTGGGTCGAGGCGCCCAAAAGCAGGATGGCCGGATCATTCTCCTTGACGATCTTCGCCACCGCCGCCGCATGGGCGTCCGTCGTGTAGGGTTCGAGGGCGGGACTGTCCGCCACAAAAACCCTGTCAACGCCATATTTCCCCAATTGCCCGGCGATCCCCTCGATCCCCGAGCCGCAGAGGACGGCGCACACCTCTTCTCCAAGAACGTCCGCCAGCTTCCGTGCCGTGCTGGCCAGTTCAAAGCTGATCTTGCGGAAGGCGCCGTCCCGCTGTTCTGCAACAATCCATACCCCTTTTGCCATGCCCATATCCTCCGTCAAAAAACGAGAATCCAATGATAAGCGGTTTCGTAAAAAACTCCAGAGGCAAGGCGCGCGTCACCGAAGAGTGCGGCGTGCTGTTCCGTACGCTGCAACGACGTAGGCGGAAGCGCAACGCAGCCTATGGAGTTTTTCCGAAGTCGCATCAGATGACCTTTGCCTCTTCCCGAAGCAGCCTGGCCAGTTCCGCGGCCTTCACCGCCGGGTCGTCGCCACAGATGATCTTCCCCGCGGCCCTGGCCGGAGGCGGCACAAACCGGGCAACCTTTGCGTTGGCCGCAACCGTAACGCCCAGCGCAGCGGCGTCCTTCACATCGACCGGTTTCTTCTTGGCCTTCATGATCCCGGGGAGGGACGCATAGCGGGGTTCGTTAAGACCCTTCTGGGCCGACACGACGCAGGGGAGCGGGCACTCGATCAGAAGCTGCGCCCCTTCGATGGGCCGGATGACCTTGACGGCGCCGCCCGTAAACTCAAACTTGGTGACCACCGTGACCTGGGGAATGCCCAGGAGTTCCGCCAGAATGGCGCTCACCTGACCGGAGTCGTCGTCTATGGCCCGCTGGCCGCAGAAGAGGATATCATAGGGAATCCCCTTGATCGCCTCGGCCAGTGCCGAGGCTGTGGCAAAGGCGTCCGCACCGTCGAACAACGGATCG
>JAPLJW010000217.1 GCA_026388365.1 Deltaproteobacteria bacterium
ATCGACATCGGTGATCTCCTCGAGCGTCGCCCCCTTGAAATGGTGGGCAAAAACCTGATCGTAGGTATCGAAGTACCGTTCGCTTTTGACGAGGATGGCGCGGGCCGCCGTGTAGAAGTCGTCCACGGAGCCGATCAGGCCGAGGGCGAGGGCCTTCTGGAGGCGGAGGAAAGAGGTGGGGGTGACGGGCACCCCCCGTTCGCGGAGCATGTAGAAGAATTGGACAAACAAGGCAGTTCCTCCCTCTTTGCCCCTTTACCTGCGGGCGCGTCCCGCCTGCTGGATCGCGAGGCTCAAGTCCACGCTCTTCTTGAAGAGCACCCCGAGGTAGGGGATTCCGCCGTTTTCGACCGTTGTCAGGTCGAAATCGGGATCGGCCTGGAGGGCGCGGACCCAGTTGATCAGTTCCCGGGTGGCCGGTTTCTTTTCGATCCCCCGGAATTCCCGGAGGCGGTAAAAGGTGAAGAGGCAGGCCTTTGCCAGCCCCTCGGAGAGGTTCGGGAAATGGACGTTCAGGATCATGCGCATCATCTCCGGGTCCGGGAAGGCGATATGGTGGAAGTTGCAGCGGCCGAGGAAGGGATCGGAGAGGTCCTTCTTCGCGTTGGAGGTGATGATGATCACGGGGCGGTTTTTCGCCGTGACCGTTTTGTCGATCTCCATGATATCAAACTGCATCTGGTCGAGGACGTCGAGCATGTCGTCCTGGAAGTCCGTGTCCGCCTTGTCGATCTCGTCGATCAGCAGCACCGTCCGGCAGTCGGATACAAAGGCCTGGCCGATCTTCCCCATCCGGATGTACTCCTCGATGTTGCTCACGTCCCGCTTGGAATCCCCGAAGCGGCTGTCGTTCAGGCGGGTAAGGGTGTCGTACTGGTAAAGGGCGTCGAGGAGCTTCATGCTGGATTTGACGTTCAGGACGATGAGCGGCATCGCCAGACTCTCGGCGATGGCATGGGCAAGCATGGTCTTTCCCGTGCCCGGTTCGCCCTTGAGGAGAAGGGGCATCTCCAAGGCTATCGAGACATTCACAATCTTGGCCAGTTCATCGTCGAGGACGTACTTCGCAGCGCCGCGGAATCGAGAGGGTTCGCCGACCGGGTTCATCCGTTCCTCCTTTATGGATTTTGTCTTTCCTCTTATCCAATATCCCGGAAAATTGCCACCGCTATTTGTAGGAGAGGTCAGGGCTCGTGGTGAGACCTTTGAAAATCGTGATTCCTCCGCGCGCTGGATATTTTCCGACCCTGCGCCTCCTCGCTTCACTGCAAAGACGAAACTCGCGCTAAAGCGCTCAAACAGTCGTCTTTGCGGGCGCTACGCTGCGGGGGCAGGGTGCCCCGAAAAATCTCCAATGCGCGCTTCCGGAATCCGATTTTCAAGTTGCGCAGGTCTCGGGGTTTGAAGAGTGGAGCTGCACATTCCAGGCCCAAGACCTGAACCCTTTTTACCGATGTCTCGCAGGCGGTTTTGTGATACAGAAGGACCGAGAGCATCATCATGGACGGCGATGAGAACAGGGGAGGGGTTGCCCCCCTGTTTCAGAGAGGAGACGGTTTGATCTTTCTGCCGAAAGACCGCGAGATCTGTGAGGCGCTGCTGAGGTCGGATTATGAGCGGGGAGACGATGCCATGCCGCTTCCCGAACTCATCGTGGCCGTCGGGCGTAACTTCCTCGACGCACCCTACGTTGCGGAAACGCTGGAGCGGGAAGGACCGGAGGAACTCGTCATCAATCTCCGCGCCTTCGATTGCGTCACCTTCGTGGAGAATGTCGTCGCCCTGGCGGGTCTGATCCGGGCGGGCAAGACCGGTTTTGCGGACTTCGCGGCGGCCTTGGAGCGGATCCGCTACCGGGGCGGACACCGGAACGGCTACCCCTCCCGCCTCCACTACTTCACCGACTGGCTTTGGGACAACGGCCGCAGAGGTATCGTCCGTGACATCACGCGCGAACTCGGCGGCATCCCCTTCCGGAAGCCGTTCCATGCCCTGACGGACCGCCGGGAGGAGCATCCGGCGCTGAAGGATGCGGCCGCGTTCCGCCGGATGCGGATCGTCGAGGCGGCCTGTTCCCGCCGGATGCAATGCCACATCGCAAAAGCCGATCTGAACCAGGCCGCGGAAGGGATTGCGGATGGCGATATCATTGCGATCACCACGGATGAAAAGGGTCTCGACGTCAGCCATACGGGGATCGCCGTTCATCTCCAGGGGCGGCTCCGCCTCCTGCACGCATCGGGCGCAGCGGGGAAGGTCGTCCTGTCCGATAGGCCCCTCGACCGCTATCTCCTGTCACGCCGAACCCGGACGGGGATCATCGTCGGCCGGATGACCCCGGAGGGCGCCGCCGGACGAAGGCATGTGCAGGGCCCTCCCCGCAGTCAAGCGGAGGGGAAAGGCGCCGGCGGCACTCCTCCTCCTGTTCCGGACATGAAAAAACGGTCATGTTATATATATTCGGCATCCGTTGGGCTTGACGGAAGGGTGCCCTTGCCGGCAGACAAACCTATGGATTATTTTCCCAACGAAAAGGAAGACCGATGAGCGACCAGACGCCACAGAGCCGTCCCTCCATTCCGAAGAACTACCACTATTTTGTCATGGCCGTGGCCATCGGCATTATCATCGGTACGGTGTGTCCGCTCCTCCTCGAGTATTTCGGCATCATCGACTATTTCAAGAACTGGCCCTGATCCTCCGTCAGGTTGCTTTTACAGCAGATCGGTTCGGGCGGAGCGACTGTAAAGGCAGGTGTCTCAAACCGGCAGGCGCTTTCCCGACAGCAAGGCCAGCAGGGCCTCGATCGCCGCATCGTCGAAGGCCACCTCCCGGAAGATCCCCGAAACGAGATCCGGCGTCAAGGCCAGGAAGTCCTCCTCCCGCGGGGTGATGATGATCCCGCCCATGTCCAGGGCGCCGGGGCTGATGAGGAGTCCCTCTTTGCCTTCCCGGAAATAGGCGTCCGGCCGGTGCTTCCGCCGGGGAAAGAGGATCAGGCGCCACCCTTCCCCGGTGCGGGTGCAAAGCATGTTCAGCGGCGGCTCGCCGTCGGAAGTCGTCGAGCGGCCGAGCATGCCGATCACCTCCCCGGCCGCCGCCGCAACGTTTTCTTCTTCTTTCCCCTCGATCACCAGAATCCCCCGAGCCAGCCCCGCCGTCCGGCAAATCTCCACGCCATCCCGCCGCCGTGCCCCGGTCCGTTTTCGGGAATCCGGGATCTCTTTTTCCACCGGCAGGAGACCCGCGGGAGCCGCCTGGAAATGGAGGTGGTCCGGCGCCGAGGCGCCGGCGCGCGGGCCGTTGTAGAAGACGGTCGTCCGGGGACCGAAGTCCGCAGCAAGCCGCAGAAATGTTATCATCTTCTCCGGGAGCGACTGGGGAAGATGGCGGCGGTGCGCAATCGTCAGCTGGCCCGGAAAGATCGGCATAGGATTGCACAGGACGAAATAGTCGTCCCGGTAGAGGATCGCCTGCTGTTCCGGGGGGAGGTTTTCCAGGCAGAGAAAACAGGGGCGGCGCCGGATCGATTCCGGATCGAGTTTCGCCGCGCTGCTCACGATCCGCCGGGAATTGAACTGGACCTGCACGCCCCATCCGTCGCCGCGGATCTCCCGGATCCGGACCGCCTTCAGCGCGGCGTATCCGTCGGAAAGACCGGGCCAGTTTTCCTTCTGCCGTGCGAGGAGGGCGGCGGCCAGATCGCTGAGGGGAACCATCCCCTCCGCGCCGTCAAACACCGCAAAGCATCGCCGCTCCGGTCCTTCTTCCGTTTTTTCGCTCAGCGCCACCTCTACCCCCAAGCGCCCTCCCGGTCCGAGGAGAGACTCCGTCATATCCGCACCCTTTCCTTGCGGGCATCCAGAATCACACGGGGAGAGCTTTGAATTACTCCTGAAATTGGGTAAATCGTCACCCCGGCGAAAGCCGGTATCCAGTCTTTTCAAGACCTTCTGGACCCCGGCTTTCGCCGGGGTGACATCATAAGGTAGAAATTTAAATCTCTCACTGGAACCCGGCGCCTGCCCCGGACCCGATAAGGGGTCCGGCGGTGTGACGAACAGGGATGCATGGCTTGCCCGAAGTGACGCCGCTCGTCTTCCGTCACGGCACCGCGACCGCGACGTTGCCTCCCGCGTCCCCGAAGAGCATCAGGTACGCGAGCCCGGTTCCAGGCGGGAGATCGGGCCGGCCGCTCGCGCCGCCGGATTCGAGCGTCTTGAAGCTCTTGTCATAGAGCCGCCAGGCGCGTGTCCCGGAGATGGAGACCGACACCGGGGACTTTCCGAGCCGGACCGACCTCCACTCGGCGTAACCTTCCGGGCCGATGGCGATCGAGGAGGTCATGGCCGCGGGAAGCACCGGCACCGTCTCCAGGGGCCGGTGGTAGTAGCCGCCCCAGCGCAGCCACTCCTCCTCACCGCGGACGATATCGAGGGTGTTCATGTCGGTCGATGCTAATCCGGGAATCTGGAGCATCATGTCGGCCCTCTCGTCGCTCGTTGAGGCGTCGACCGCCTGCACTTCGAACGACGCGCCCATCGGCGGAAGGGCCGGGATCGCGAAGAGGGAGCCCGGCAGGCCGGTGAGCGTCATCAGCCCGAACCGCGGGTCTGATCCGGTCAAGAACGGCAACCCGTCGGGGTGCTCGTTCACCACGAGCCAGAGCTTTCCGATCCGGCCAGTCCAGGCACTCGAGAGCCCCACGGCCTTGGCGGTCACCTTCTGTCCAAGCGCCTGGGTGTTCAGGTAGGACTTGTCGGCGCCCGGCGACCGTACCGCCAGGTACTGGTTCGTGCCCCCGCTCACGACGCTGAACGAGGTCAGCGGCGCCGCGTTCGACGCGAACCAGCCGCTGGTCCGATACCGGAGCACGCTCGCGGGCTCGGGCGGGAACCCGTCGGCGGTCAGCGTGCGCAGCGTGAGCGTTCCGTCGGCCTCCGCCTTGAGCTGGTAAACGTGGTTGTGACTGGCATACACACCCGCGACGGACGCCAGCAGACCGGCGGGCGCGGAGGCGACCGGTTCCGCCCGCGCCGGGAGCGGTTGCGGGAAAGACGTTACCCTCCCGGTCTCCGCGAGCGCCCGCATCACCACGCGCTGGACGATCGCGAGCGGCGCATATCCGCCCCCCGCAGGCCCCAGGGCCACCGCGGCCAGCCCTTCGTCGGGCGCGACGAGGATCTGCGCCCCGTAGAAGAAGGTGCCGCCGTTCTTGGTCCAGCCCTTCACCCCGGCCTGACCGAGCCCCGACTCGGTCACGCTGTCCCAGCCGAGCCCGTAGGCCAAGGCCTTGCTCGGCACCGGGTCGAACGTCCCGACGGTCTGATCCACCGCCATCTTCTGGACCGACTCCTTCGAGAGGACGCGCGTGCCTCCGCTGGACATCCCATCGTTGAGGAACATGCGAACGAAGGCCGCCATGTCCGCCGGCGTCGAGTAGATCCCGCCGGCCGCGTCCACGTTCACGTACTCCTGCGGCATTGCGGCGCCCGACTGATAGGCCTTCGCGTAGGATCCGTCGGGAAGCGGGGCAAGGGAGAACGTGGAGTTCTTCATCCCCAGCGGCGCGAAGATCTTCTGCTTCACCCAGTCCACGTAGCTCATCTTCCCCACCGCCGCGACGAGCGGATCACACAGCGTCCAGCCGTCGTTGCAGTAGACGGCGAAGGCCCCGGGGTCGGCCTTGAGGCGCTGATCGGCAAGCGAGGCGAGGACCGCCTGCGCGTACCCGGGGACCGCGACCGTGGTCTCGGCGCTGGTGTAGCGCGTCCCCGGGATCCCGGACGTGTGGTTAAGGAGCATCCTGACCGAGATCTTGTCGTAGCGCGGGTCCGCCATCTTGAAGGACGGGAGGTACTGGACGAGGGGCTTGTCGAGATCGACCAAGCCTTGATCGACGAGCTGCATGACCGCCACGGCGGCGAACATCTTTGATACCGAGCCGATAGGGAACATCGTGTCCCCGGTGGCGGGCACCGAGGCGGCGACGTCCGCCATGCCGTAACCGCTAGCCAGGACCACCTTGTCGCGGGTGACGAGCGCGATGCCGACCGAGGTTCCGCCCGCACGCGTGACTTCGTACGCCGCGTCCTGCGCCTCCTGGATTGCCGCCGAATAGCTCGGCGCAATCGGCACATATGCCGTGTTATCGTTGCAGGACAGCAATGCCAGCGCCAGCAACAGCAAGAGCCGTTTCTTCATGGTTTCCCTCCGCGAATGTGAGTGACTTGACAAGAACTTACTTTTATGGGGCCTGAGTATGAGGAAAGAGATCTTGCATGTCAAGGGTATTTCGACCCAACCTATGGGGGACCGAGCGGAGGTGGGGCAACATGAAACTCCGCTGTGGGCACAAGCCGCCAGTCCCCTCCCCCCCGCAGTTCCAGAACCTTGTCGTGGTAGGCAGTCAGGCTTGGCCGGTGCCCGACGCTGATGTATGTCGTTCCTGATTTCTGGAGCTGTCCGTAGAGCTGGGCCTCATTGGTCGCATCGAGGGCGCTCGTCGCCTCGTCGAGGACGGCGTAATGGGGCCGTGTCAAGAGCAGTCGCGCAAAGGCCAGGCGCTGTTGTTCCCCGAGGGACAGCAGATGCCCCCAGTCCATCTCAGCGTCAAAACCGCCGACCCTTTCCGGCAGATCCGCCAGATTGACCTTTTCCAGAACAGCCCTGAGTTTGTCGTCCGACGCCTCCTGCTCCAGATGGGGATAGAGGAGTTGCTCCCGCAATGACCCCAGTACCATATAGGGGCGCTGGGGCAGAAAGAGCATTTCTTTCAACGGCGGGCGGGAAATATACCCTTCTCCGGCGTTCCAGAGCCCGGCAACGGCCCGCAGGACAGAACTCTTTCCGACACCGCTGGCTCCGGCAATGAGCAGTCCCTTTCCGGGAGGAACCTCCGCCGTCGCATCCCTGAGGAGTGTCTGCTGGTAATGAGGGGTCTGAAGGGTGACATGTTCAAGGGCCAGACGGGAATCCTCCCGGGACTCAATGACGGGGGCGGCGGCGGTCGCTATGGCCGCCGGCTGCTCCAGAGCCGTCGCAAAGGTCTCAAGACGGGTAATCCCGGCGGCAAAGTTGCTGAGCTGCTCAAATTGGGAGACGATAATGGATAGCGCCCCCAGTACTTGCACAAAGGCGCTCTCCGCCTGGGTAATGACGCCGAATTTGATCAGGCCGGAAAAGTACAGGGGAGCCATCACCACAACAGGCAGGACGAGGATGAGATACTCATAGCCCTTGGTAAAGAATTCCAGGTTCCGCTCCCATCCGATGAGCATCCTGAGATTGCCGATGACTTCCCACAGCCGTTCCTTGACCTGATTCTTCTCCCGATCTTCGCCCCGGTAAAAGGCGATCGATTCGACGTTATCCCGAATATGGACCAGGCCATAACGAAAATTGGCTTCCCGGCGCAATTGTTGGAAATTCAGGTTGATCAGGCGTTTGCCGAAGAACAGGGTGACGACCGTGCCTATAACGGCATAGGCCACCAGGACCAGGACCAGGGTCATAGAGATAGTCCAGAGAATCCCTACAAATGAGATAAGCTGGACGAGGGAAAAAAAGAGGATGGAAAGAAAACCCAGGCTGGTGACCGTAAAAGACGAAATATCCTGAGAAATACGCTGATCGGGGTTATCAATGTTTTTGTCGTCGTTGACATGGTAATAGGCCCTGTTTGCAAAATATTTCCCCAGGAAATGGTTGGTCAGCCACAGTCGCCAGTTGATGCCGAGTTTTTTTCTGATAAAGGAATAAAAGACGCTCACCGGGGTGGCGACGACAAAGGCGCCCAGATAAAGCAGCAGGGCTTTGTTGAAATCGGGCAGGTTCTTTTCCGCCAGGGCGGTCATAAAATCCCGGCCCACAAAATTCAGGATTACATTCAGGGCGGTAAAACCGAAAAGCAATACCAGCAGCAGGGCAAGGACGCCTCTGGCCTTCCATTTTTCTTCGGAAAACCAGTACAGTCTGGCGATTTCCCAGAACCCTTTCCATAACCGCCGATCAAAGATATTGGTATTCACTCATTTCTCCCCTATACAAAATCAATTTTTAGATGGTGCCCTGCTGTTTCAACCCTATATCCATTGGCCCCGGCCCCTCACAGACAGCCGTCAACATTCGTTATTTATATCACACTTCTATGAGGAGAAGAACACCATTGATTATCTTTTGAAGTTCTGCATCGTTGTTGGGTTGGCTGTTTGTGGCGTTCAAGGAAGACGGCCTCGTAAAAAGTCGAAAATCCACCACGAACGTCCTACCGGCGAAAGCCGGTATCCAGAAATATCAGATGGTTACAAAAGCACTGGACCCCGGCGCCTGCCCCGGACAGCCCCGTACCTGATACGGGGTCCGGGGTTCGCCGGGATGACGACTTTTTACGAGTTCGTCAAGGAAGGACCCTACAGAAAATCCAATTGCTGATTTTTCAAGATCAACGGGGAATCGTTACAGGCTCAAAAAAAATACCTCCCGGCGACCCAGAAGAGGGCCATCCCGATGAGCACCGTTCCGGCCAACGAACGGGTCTTCCAGGCAAAGATCAACGTGGGGATGGAAACCAGCAGGGCCGGTTGAAAGACGGTCAGATGCCGGGGTTCTCCGGTCGTCACCAGAGCGGGCAGAATCAGGGCGCTCAAAACAGCGGCGGGAATGAAATCAAGCCATTGCCGCAGCCACTCCGGCAGGCGGCGGCGTGATAGAAAAATCAACGGAACCCAGCGCGGCAGATAGGTCACGAACCCCATGCCCAGCACCAGCAGCAGATAGTCCGTCTTCACGATTCCTCCGTGCTTTCTCTTCCCTTGCCCCAACCCTTCCGCAGGAAGACGCCGAGCGTCGCGGCGGTCACCGACGCCATCACAATATAGGCATTGCCCGGAAAGAGCAACGAGCCGGCAACGGCCAGCAATCCCGAGAGGACGGCGACCAGGACATAAAGGCCGCCCCGGATCTGAAGGACCAGCAGGCAGATGAACATGGCGGGCAGCGCGTAATCGATCCCGAAGGCCCCGGCGGGAATGAATTGTCCGCCATAGCCCCCGATGATTGTGCTGAAGATCCAGGCCAGGTTGGCGGTCTGATTTAACACCAGCGCCCTCCGCCAATCCCAGCCCCCGTCCCGGAAGCGGGTCATGTTGAGGGCGAAACTTTCATCGGTCACCCCATAAGCAAAAAGGGAAAGCCGGCCAACGCCCAGACGCTGGAGATAAACGGCCAGGGATGAACTCATCAGCAGATGGCGGAGATTGACGGTAAAGGTCGTCAGGATGATCGGAATGACGGCAGAGCCGCTGCCGATCATGGATACCGCGATAAACTGGGCGCTTCCGGCATAGACGAAAAGCGACATCAGACCGATCTCCCACGGCGCAAGACCGGCATTGTGGGCCAGGACACCGAAAGCCAACCCGATGGGTGCGTACCCCAGGCAGATGGGCCATGCCGCCGCCATGCCTTCCTTGAGAACGGTCCATCGATGGTTCATGTTTCGCTTGACTTTGGCCAGGGGGTCCTTCCTTATAAAGACGATGAAGAAGATGTCGGTGTGGACAACCATCCCCTCATCCCGTTCAGTCTCCGGCGCGCCCGGATCTCGGTGGTTCGGAGCCGGTCCTTGTAGGCGTCGTTGCGATTCGCCTGCTCGACGGAAAGGGCTGCGTCCGAGTTCCCCTCCCAGCGGCGGCAGAGGTAGAGGCTGTCGTAAATCCGGCCGATCCGGTATTCCCGGGACAGGCGGAGGGCCACCGCGTAATCCTCGCCGTAGCCCACGTTCGGAAACCCGATCCCGCGCAGAATCGTCGTATCGAATGCCCTCGGCGCCCCCAGACCGTTGATCCGGAGGGCGTTGTTCCGCCCGTTTTCATCCGTCCACTCCCGGTGGTCGATCAACCCCGGCGGGATCTCCTGCAGGTGGCCATCGACAAGGGTGTAGGAACCGACCACCAACGCGCAGTTTCCCCGCCGCAGGGCGTCGACGAGACGCTGGAGAACAGCTTCCCCGGGATAAAGGTCGTCCGAATCGAGCTGGACGGCATACCGGCCGCAGGCTTTGGAAAAGACCGCTTCGTTCCAGCAGCCGCCGATGGAGAGGTCGCGCCGCTCCGGGACGATGTGCTTCAAGACGGAATGCCGTCCGGCAAGGTCCGCGAGGATCGCCGTCGTGCCGTCGGTGGAATGGTTGTCCACGGCGAGAACGTTGAAGGGGAAATCGGTCCGCTGTGTGAGGGCGCTCTTCACCGCGTCCGCCACGGTCCGGACGCGGTTCCGGACGGGGATGACGATGCTCGCCTCGACCGGAAAGGGATGATTCGAAGGCGGAACGTCGCGAAACACCGGGGCGAGCCACGCCCCGATCCGTTTGAGATGCGCCGTCACGGCCTCCTCCATCTCCTCCTGGAACGCCCGGTTCCGGGGATCGACGTAGGCAAAGTGGCCCCCGCCGGTCTTTCCGGTCCCGCCCGCTCCCTCCCGTGCGGCTTCCGCCACGACGGATAGGCGCTCCGGGAGATGGAAGAGTTCACGATCGGTCGAGAGCTTCAGGCGGAGGTCGTACCAGCCCGCCCATCGGCAGGACGGGATCTCTCCGTATTTCCGGACCGCCCGGCGGGCGGCATCGGTTGAGATCAGGACCAGGGGACCGAAATCAAAGCCGTCGCGGATGCTTCCCTGCTGATAGTCGTTCACGGGATGCTCCCGGAGGGTTTCGCCGCAAAACTCGGCGTAGTCCGCATAGACGATTCCCGCCCCGGTCGTCTCGGCCGCTTCGAACAAGCGGCCCGGGGCGCGGGGATCGGGCCGGACATCCCCGTGAGAAAAATAGAGCAGGTAGCGTGTGGTGGCTCCAGCGAGGAGGGCGTTCCAGGTCCGGCCAGAAGCGGGGTCATCGCAGGCAAGCGCCTCACAGCGGGGCGGAAGCGAAGATCCGCCCCCGGCGTCAAGGACGACGACCTTCCGGATCAAGGGGTCCCGGAGAAGTTCCTCGAGGGGTTCTTCATTCCGGGGATCCGCGCCCCGGGGAATCACGGCGGTGATCATGGATGCCCTCGCAATCAGCCAACGCCATCGGTCCGGGGCGTCATGTCTTGGGCCGGAACCGTTCCGGCAGTACGGCCTTGGGCGCCCAATCGCCGGGGATCAACTGTCCCGGCTGTTCTCCGGCCTTCTCGATGAGCTTTTTCAGACCCGGACGGGCGAATTCCGGGTGGCCTTCCCGCGCCGTCCGCCCGTTGCAGATCGCCTCGGAGCGGAGGCGGCGGCCGACGGTTCTCTCCATCTGGCGTCCCAGCCAGAGGACCCGGTCCACATCATACCCATGTTCGATGCCCATCTCGTCGATCATGACCAGCAGATCCTCCATCGTCACGAGGCCCACATACCGTGGATCCTTGTAGTAGTATTCCCCCGTCCCCCGCACGGGGCAATCGTCAAGGAAATTGGTCGGCTGGCCGCCCAAACCGCCCAGCGTCCCCTCAAAACGGCAGATGCCCGCCTGCAGCGCGGCCAGAACGGAGGCGGGGGCGATGCGCTTTGTCTCGTGAAAATGGGCCAGATGGACCTCCGGGCAGGGAATGGCGTCCAGGATCATGGAGTAATACCGGTAAACCTGGGCCGGCGTGGCGGAGCCGTCGTGATCGGCGTGTTCGATGTCGTGGGCGCCAAGCTCCAGGAAACGCTTCGTGAACTCCACGGCATCTTCCAGCCGTGTCGCGCCGGTGATCGGGCTCCCCCAGATGGTGCTCACCGTGCCGTTCATTTTCATTCCCGCATCGGCGGCCTTCCGGATGCACCGCTCCACCTCTTTCCAGTACTGCGAGAGGGTTGTCCCGGAGTTGGCATAGTGATGCTCCGGGTCCGTAGAAACCATCATGAGGATCCGGTCCGGGCCGATGCCCCGCTTGCGGAGTTCGATGGCCGTGTCCACGGCCTTTTCCCGAATCGTCACGGCGGTAAAGGTGATGGCTGTCGGGTCAATGCCCCGGCGCTCGCAGTTCTTCCTGAAACGATCCCCCCGAAAGTACGCCAGAACCTGCTCGGCGTCCCGGAACTGTGGGATGCCCGCAGGATTGCCGAGATTGGTCAGCTCGATCTCCCGGCATCCCGCGAGGATCATCTCCTCGGCATAGAAGATCTTGGCCGCGGTGGAGATGGTCTTCTCCTCGTGCTGGAATCCGTCGCGAATGGTAATGTCGCCGATGGTTACCTTCTTCGGCATGCGTGGAAAAATTTTCCAGTAGTCGTATTCCGTCATCCCTTTCCTCCTATTGGTTATGGTTTCGCTCTCCGGCACAGGTCCGGAGGCGGCACGTATTCCTCTTGTGATGAAATGGAGATTAACAAAGACGGACTTGCAATAAAGTCACCAAACCTGTCACTCCGGCGGAAGCCGGAGTCCAAAACGACTTGAAAGCACTGGATTCCCCCGGATCAGGTCCGGGGCAGGCTTAGTCAAGCACGGAATGACAAACCAAGGCAAAATCGACTTTTTACGAGAGCGTCTATAAACGGCGATGGCGTTAGTTAAACTTACCCCGAATTCCTTGTCAAGAAATAATCTTTGCCGCCTCGATTCCGGAAAACATCCCTCACAAGATTTACGCCTTCAAAGTGGCGGATTCCCCTTGAACCGTCTGCCCGATCATGCTACTGGAAGCGCCATGATAGAGGACTTTTCGACGGCTTTGGGCCGTTGGTCATCGGGGGTTGTTCCGCACCGGATCCTTTATGTGATGCTGGGCGTCGCCATTATCGCCGCCGCCGCAGTTGTCGCTCCGAAATCGACCGCCGATCCGGCCGCTTCGCCGGAGGATCGCGCGCTGGAGGACCTGAGCCGGTACGAATACCCCAGCCTGAAAGGCATCCGCTGGAAGGCCCACTTCGTAAGACCGCAGGACAGCCTGGAGCGGCTCTTCGGCAAGGACTGGGTCGCCGTTGCCCGCTTTAACCGGATCGACCGCCGCCACGTTTACCCCGGCATGACGATCAAAGTCCCGGAAAACATGGAGGAGATCCGAAACTACACCCCGCTCCCCGCCGTCTACGAGCCTGCACGCCAGCATGCCCAGTACATCTACCTGAGCGTCACCGAGCAGTGGCTCGGGGCCTATGAATACGGCAAGCTCGTCTTCTCGATGCCGGCGGCGACGGGAATCGAGGGGCACCTTGCCCCGACCGGTCTGTTCAAGGCGGAGGCCTACCACCGCAAGCACGCCTCATCCCTCTACAAGACGGCCAAAGGGAACGCCCAGTATCCGATGGATTACGCCATCCGTTTCCTCATTGACAAGGAGCAGGTTTCCTACTGGATCCATGCCCGCGACCTGCCGGGGAGGCCCGCTTCCCACGGCTGTATCGGCGTCTTCGACGAGGCCATGCAGAATCGAGTTTACGGCGTGCCGGACAAGCCGGTCCTCGAGGATGCGAAGAAACTCTATACCTGGACGATCGGCGAGGCGCTGTACGCGGAGGATGACGGGACACAGAAGCTCCTCCCGGACGGCCCGCCCATAGAGATCGTCGGCGATCTGCCGAAGCGCCTGCCGCGGCCGCCGCGGTGAACCGCGCAGCCGCACCGGGGAAAGATGCTTTTTAAGTCTTCAGCATTGGATTTTATCTGCATGCTGTGGAACCCATTGCAAAAGTCCTTCTGCGTCATTCCGGCGAAAGCCGGAATCCCGTCTTTTCAGTGCGTTCTGGACCCCGGCGCCTGCCCCGGACAGCCCCGTACCTGATACGGGGTCCGGGGTTCGCCGGGGTGACTGAATAAACTGGTTTTGCAATTGGCTCTGTGGTAATCTTTACCCCGAGGAACGCCATGGCCACCCGTTTGAACGCCGCCGTCTCCAGAACCGTGCCGCAGACCCTTCGGAAAGACCCTGCCCGGATCGTTTTTTCTTGCATTTTTGCTGTCATCTTTCTGCTTCTTCTCCTCGGAACGGTTCGATCCGCCGCTGCCGACTGGAGACCGCTTGTCGAACGCCTGGCGGCCGATGGTTTCAACCGGTCGGCGATGGAGACGCTTTTCGCCCGCCCGGAGGTCCGGTTCGAGCCGGACGCGATGGCCGAAAAAATAAAGGCCCTGGTCCGGAGCCAGTCCTCCGGCCCTGACTCCCCCGCCGAACGGATGAAGAACGCCGTCCGCCGGGACTACCTGAACCGCTGGACCATCGACCGCGCCCGCTCCTACACCGTCGATAACCTGGCCGTTCTCGAGCAGATTCACGCCCTCTACGGCGTCCCGAAGGAGATCGTCGTCTCGATCCTGCTGATCGAAACCAACCTCGGCCGCAACACCGGGAACCGCTGTGTGTTCAACCGTCTGGCCAGCATGGCCCTCAGCGCCGACCTGGAAACCGTCCGGCCCCATCTGGACCCCAAGACGATCGCCGGAGAGAACGAAAGGTTCGCCCGTCGCCGCTGCCGTGAGAAAGGCGACTGGGCCTACGACGAGATCAAGGCGCTGCTCCGCCTGGCCGACCGGGACGGCGTCGACCCGCTCGGCATCCGGGGTTCGATCTATGGGGCGATCGGCCTGTGCCAGTTCATGCCCTCCAACGTCTCCATCTACGGCGTGGACGCCGACGGCGACGGTCGCATCGATCTTTTCACCATGGCGGACGCCCTCCACAGCATCGCCAACTACCTGCGCGGACACGGCTGGCGTCCGGAGATGGACCGGAACGGCCAGCACCGCGTCATCTTTGATTATAACAACAGCACCGTCTATGCGAACACGGTCCTCGCCGTGGCCGAAAGGTTGAAGGACCGGAGCCGGACAAGGCCTTAATTTAATTTGGAATTCAATTGGGGGACATAATACCAATTTCAAGCAGGCCAATGCCCTGAATTGGTATTATGTCCCCACCATGATGGCGGCGTGGGTTGCTATTAGATTAATATCGGCTATTACCTTATATAATCAATCGATCCCATCCCATTGACACCACCCGTGCCATTGCATATACTATGACCCAAGACTCAAGGGCCGGAATCATGCACACAGGGGTTGCACAGCGATGGCGGACGTACCGCAGGATCTGCCGGAAGGCGATGTAAAAAATGACCAGGAGATCCGGGAACCGAAGATGTACCGGGTGCTCCTGCACAACGACGATTACACGACGATGGACTTTGTGATCGAGGTCCTCATCTCGATCTTCCACAAACCGGCGGCGGACGCCACGAGGATCATGATCGACGTCCACAAAAAAGGAAATGGGATCTGCGGGGTCTATACCTATGACATCGCGGCGACCCGGGTGGTGCGGGTTCATCAACTGGCCAGGAAGCGGGAATTCCCGCTGAAATGCTCCCTGGAGGAGGCCTGACGGTCCCCGTGAAGGGAAGGGAAGATCATGAAGATCAGCGAAAACCTCAACCGGATCATCATGGCGGCGTATGCCGAGGCGAATGTCCGGCGGCATGAGTTTATCACGCCGGAACACCTCCTCTACGCCTGCCTTTTTTTCGAAGAGGGCAAGGAGATCATCATCCACTGCGGCGGCAATCCGGCACGCCTGAAGAAGGTCATCGAGAAGCACCTCGACGAGGCCGACACGGCGACGGCCACGATGACCCGGGCCGCCCAGTCCCTCGGTTTCCAGAGCGTCCTCGAACGGGCCGCCTGGCACACCTCCTCCGCCCAGAAGGAAATCCTGGAGTTGGGGGATATCCTTGTTTCCCTCTTCGAGGAAAAGGAATCCCACGCCTCCTTCTTCCTCCAGCGGGAAGGAATCACCCGGCTGGTCCTCCTCAATTACATCTCTCACGGCATCTCGGTCCTCCCCGACGGGGCAGGCGAACAGAGGACGAGCCCGGGAACGCGGGAGGGGGATGCGGTCCGGGAGGGCAAAGAGGACCAGAACAAGTTTCTCCGAGCCTACACAACGGAGCTGACCGCCCGGGCGAAGGCCGGCGAGATGGATCCGCTTATCGGCCGGGAGGAGATCCTCTCGCGGACGATCCAGGTCCTCTGCCGCCGTTTCAAGAACAATCCGGTTCACGTCGGAGAACCGGGGGTGGGAAAGACGGCGATTACCGAGGGCCTCGCCCAGCTCGTCGCCAAGGGTCAGGTCCCGAAAAAGCTTCGGGACGTGAAGATCTACTCCCTCGACATGGGGGCGGTCATCGCCGGCACCCGCTTCCGCGGCGATTTCGAGGAGCGCATGAAGCGGGTCCTCGCCGAGCTCCAGAAACAGGAGAAGGCGATCCTCTTCATCGACGAGATCCACAACATCGTCGGCGCGGGGGCCGTTTCCGGCGGGTCGATGGACGCTTCCAACATCCTCAAACCCGCCCTGGTCTCGGGGAAGCTCCGCTGCATCGGCTCGACAACCTACGACGAATACCGGAAGTATTTCGAGAAGGACGGCGCCCTCTCCCGCCGTTTCCAGAAGGTCGAGGTCCCGGAACCCTCCGTCGAGGACACCGTCCGGATCCTCGACGGGCTCCGCGAACGGTACGAGACCTACCACCAGGTCGCCTATACGGAAGAGGGCCTCCAGGCGGCCGCCGAACTCTCCGGCCGCTACATCAGCGACCGCCGCCTTCCGGACAAGGCGATCGACGTGATCGACGAGGCGGGCGCCTTCGTCTCCATGAACCGCGGCGAGACCGACGCGGCCGCGGATGCGGCGGTGATCGGGGCGCGGGAGATCGAGCGCGTCGTCGCCCGGATCGCCCGGATCCCGGAGAAGAGCGTCTCCTCCACGGATGTCGAGAAACTCAAGGATCTGGAGGTCGAACTGAAGGCCCGGATCTTCGGCCAGGACGAGGCGGTGGAGCGGGTCGTGGAGGCGGTCAAGCGGTCGCGCGCCGGTTTCCGCGAGCCGGACAAACCGATCGCCTCGCTCCTCTTCGTGGGACCGACCGGTGTGGGCAAGACCGAACTTGCCCGCCAGCTTGCCGCGACGCTCGGGGTGCCGCTGCTCCGCTACGACATGAG
>JAPLJW010000254.1 GCA_026388365.1 Deltaproteobacteria bacterium
GTCCACCTCTGCGGCCAGGAGAATATCCCCTTCGGCCCGGATCTCCTGTTCGATGTTGCCAACATTCGCAACTTCTGTTTCTTTCTGGAGATGTGCGAGGATGTCTGGGTCCCCATCCCACCCTCCTCCTTTGCCTCCATGGCCGGGGCGACCGTCATCGGAAACCTTTCCGCCTCGAACGTCACGATCGGGAAAGCGGAATACCGGCAGAGCCTGACGGCCAACCAGTCCGCCCGCTGCATCGCCGCCTATCTCTACGCTGCCGCCGGCCCCGGAGAATCGACGACGGACCTCGCCTGGGACGGTCACGCCATGATCTGTGAAAACGGCAACCTTCTCGCGGAATCGGAGAGGTTTTTGGAAGGTTCCAGCCTGATCTTTGCAGATCTCGACCTGGACCGTCTCATCCAGGACCGGATGCGCCAGACGACTTTCGGCCGGAATGCCTTCACACACAAGGAGGCCCTCCTCAAATTCCGGCGGATCGAGATGAATCTGGACCCCGTCGAGGGGCGCCTCCTCCTCGATCGCGAATACGTTCGTTTTCCTTACATTCCGACGGACCCCGCCAAGCGCGACCAACGCTGCTACGAAGCCTACAACATCCAGATTCAGGGCCTCGCCCAGCGTCTGAAATCGTCGGGAATCGGCAAGATCGTCATCGGCGTCTCCGGAGGGCTCGACTCCACACACGCCCTGATCGTCGCTGCCCGGACGATGGACATGCTTAAACTGCCCCGCTCCCATGTGCTGGCCTACACAATGCCCGGTTTTGCGACGTCCGATAAAACCTACCGCAATGCCCGCTGTCTGATGAAGGCGCTCGGGGTGGAGGCCAACGAGATCGATATCCGTCCGAGCTGCACGCAGATGCTCAAGGACATCGGTCACCCCTGTGCGGAGGGAAAAGCGATTTACGATATCACCTTTGAAAACATCCAGGCCGGGGAGAGGACCTCGCACCTGTTCCGCATCGCGAACTTGAGAAACGCCCTCGTGATCGGAACGGGCGACTTGAGCGAACTCGCCCTTGGATGGTGCACCTACGGCGTGGGCGACCACATGTCCCACTACAATGTTAACGCCAGCGTCCCCAAGACCCTGATTCAGCACCTGATCCGCTGGGTCGCGCGATCCGTGCAATTCTCCGCCGAGGTCTCCGCGATTCTGATCGACATCCTGGAAACGGAGATCAGCCCCGAGCTGATCCCGGGCGATGCGGGGGTCCAGCCCTCCCAGAAGACGGAAGCGATCGTCGGCCCCTACGAACTTCAGGATTTCAACAATTTCTATACACTCCGCTTCGGCTACCTGCCGACCAAGATCGCCTTTATAGCCTATTGCGCCTGGCGGGACCGAACTCGGGGAGACTGGCCGGAGGTCCCCGAAGCGAAGAGAAACGCCTACACGATCGGCGAGATACGTCACTGGCTGCAGGTCTATCTTTACCGTTTCTTCCAGATCAGCCAGTTCAAGCGCTCCTGCATCCCCAACGGCCCCAAGGTCGGTTCGGGGGGATCCCTCTCGCCGCGGGGCGATTACCGGGCCCCAAGCGACAGCGAGGCCGCAGTCTGGCTGGAGGATGCGAAGAGCATTCCGGAAAGGGATGAGGGATGAAACAGGCACAATATAAAGATTTTGACGCCACGGAACTCTTCTGCCCCAAATGCCGGCGGGCCGCCCCGGTGCGGAAGCGCCTCCTGCTCGTCCTTTCGAACGGGGACAAATACGACTACACCTGTGTTTACTGCGGAACGTCCGTGGGTGACAAGATCGTGACGGAACGGGACAACCTCCGCGTCCTCCTCAAATGAACGCCTTCAATCCTCCTGCAGGTCCCGGATGCCCGCGTAGTATTCGAGGGATTCCGGATTTTTGAGGGCGTCCCTGTTCAGGACGGCCTGCCCTTCGATGACCTTCTTCACCGAAAGCTCGACCTTCTTCATGTTCAGGGTATAGGGGATGTCCGCCACGGCGATGATCTTGGCCGGGACGTGGCGCGGGGATGCGTTTACGCGGATCGTCTTGCGGATCTGGTCCCGGAGATCGTCGTTCAGCTCCTTTCCCGGCGCCATCTTGACGAAAAGGATGACGCGGACGTCGTTCTTCCAGTTCTGCCCCACGACGATGCTGTCCTGAATCCCCTCGATATTCTCGACCTGACGGTAGATCTCCGCCGTCCCAATCCGGACGCCGCCCGGGTTCAACGTGGCGTCCGACCGGCCGTAGATCACGACGCCGCCCCGCTCATTGATGAGGATGTAATCCCCATGCCGCCAAACATTCGTATAGACCTCAAAATAGGCGGCCCTGTATTTTTTATTGCCCGGATCGTCCCAGAAGTAGATGGGCATCGAGGGGGAAGGCGCCGTACAGACCAACTCGCCCTGCCGGTTGATGACCGGTTTGCCGTTCTCGTCGAAGGCCTCGACCTTCATGGCAAGCCCCCGGCACTGAAGTTCCCCGGAATAGACCGGCCCCATAGGATTTCCCAGGGCGAAGCAGCCGTTGATATCCGATCCTCCGGAGATGGATGATAACTGAAGATCCGCCTTGATCTCCCGGTAGATGAACTCGAACCCCTCCTCGGAAAGGGGAGACCCTGTCGAGAGAAGGGATTTAAGGGCCGAAAGGTCATAATCCTTTCCCGGACGGACCCCCTCGTTCATCAGCGCGGAAATATAACCGGCGCTGGTTCCGAAGACCGTGACCCCCTCGTCCTGGGCGGTACGCCACAGGAGATCCGGACGCGGATAGAAGGGATTTCCGTCGAAGAGGAGGATTTTCGCGCCCACGGCGAGCGAACTGACGAGCCAGTTCCACATCATCCAACCGCAGGTGGTAAAATAGAAGATCGTATCCTCGCGCGTGAGATTTGTATGAAGGACCAGCTCTTTTAGGTGGTGGATCAGGATCCCGCCGGCGCTCTGGACCATGCACTTTGGCAGTCCTGTCGTCCCCGAGGTAAACATGATGTAGAGCGGGTGGTCAAAGGGAAGCTGCTCAAAGTGGATGGAAAGGCCGCTTTCCGGCGCCCGGAAGTCTTTATAATGGACGGCGTCCCGGAGGCCGCTGATGTCCGGCTCGGTTTCCGTATAGGGAACATTCTCTTTCCCTTGAAGAAGTAACCGTTGGCCACGAAGAGGACCTTGGGCTTGATCTGCCCGAAACGGTCCAGGACGCCCTTGATCCCGAAATCGGGGGAACAGGAAGACCACACCGCTCCCATACTGGTCGCGGCAAGCATCGCCGTCACGGCCTCGGGCATATTCGGCAGGAAGCCGGCGACGCGGTCTCCGGGGCCTATGCCGCAATCCTTGAGACCTTTCGCCAATCTCGCCACTTCGTCGTAGAGTTGAGCATAGGTCATCTTGACCGGTGGATGATCCTCACCCTTGAAAATGAGGGCTACGGAATCATCACGGAAACGCAGAAGGTTTTCCGCAAAGTTCAGGCGGGCGCCCGGAAACCACTTTGCCCCCGGCATTTTCCGCTCATCATCGATCACCCGATCATAGCCCCGCGAGGCCTTGATCCCGACGAAATCCCAGACCGCGGCCCAGAATTCGGAAATATGGCTCACCGACCAATCATAAAGAACGTCATAATCCGTGAAGGTCTGCTGGTGTCTCTGGTTGACCAAAGACATGAAGCGGTACATGTGGCTGTTCCTGATGCGCTCCTCTGAAGGCTTCCACAATAACTTCCCCATTACAGATCCTTCTCCTTAATTACTCAGGCAATTATATATATGACAAGCCATGCATCCCTATTCGTCACACCGTCGGATCATTTAGGGAATTTTTTCTTCTTTTCCATGGCCTTTTGAAGTTTTTCAGCAAGAGAGCCCATCCCACCCGCAGCGGCTTCGTCCCGATAGACGACGGCATGATCGGGTGATGCTGTTGTTCCCTCCAGATAATCCCCAAGGAGTTCACGGCTGTGGACATCCTCATGGCAGTAGGCGCAGAGATTTTCCCAGTTGCTTCCGTCTGGCGGGTTGTTGAGGTGATTGCCGTCCCTGTGATGGACTGTCAGGAGGTGGCGATGCGCAGCGTCAAAATCTCGACCGCAACGCCCGCAGATCAGGCCGTGAATGGCCAGCGACCTCTCCCGGTACTCATCCCCGCTCGACGGAAGCGCGGCTTTGATCTCCCGGACAACCTCTTCGGCTGTCCGGGCAGGTTTAGACTTGTCTGGAAGCGTCTGCATCCGGACCCGCCCTCCCCTGCTTCCATACGTTACACTGGCCATATCACATCTTCCGTGAGCCAAACGACTGAGATTACCCTTGAAGGATCAGCGCGGCCGTGGGCCTTTGCCGCCTCTTTCTTCCGGAAGTCCGTCCGTCAAACCTCCGACAAAAGCCCGGACCCCCTTGACCACCGCCAGGGAGGTCATCACCGTCCTGGCAAAGGGGAAGCTCATCCGGCGCCTGAGAACCTCTCCCACACCGAGTAAAACACCCACGATCCCTTGAATCCGACGTAGTGTCAGAGAAAATTCAGCGACCTGTCGGTTGACGGTTGTCGTCGTCCGGTTGATGTTGGTCGTAATCTCCTCCAAATTTTTCATAATCAGCGGGAGGCCTTGATTGAGGAGTTGAAGGGTCTCGGCCGTGGCCTTTGCCGTGCGCCAGATCTGAAGCAGAAAGGGAATTGAAAATCCGGCCAAGATCAGAAAGGCGACGCTCAATATGATCAGAATGATTTCCATGTTCATCAGGGGTTCTCTCCATCAATATCCGCGTTCAGACGGCTTTGCTCTGCTCCTCCCGGAAGGCCCCCACGCCCGCCTCGATGGCCTTTTTCAGCCGGGTCTTCCCCTCTTGAAGGGATTCTTTCCCGCGTTCGGCAAGATCTTCCGCCTCTTCAACCTTCTCCTTCGCCGTCTCCTCCAGCGCCTTCAGCCGCGCCACGGTCGCATCGTATGCCTTTTTGCTCTTCTCGACGGCAAGGTCATATTCCTCTTTCGCCTTGGCCAGGATTTCATCCGCCTTTCGGGCGATATCCTCGCGGGTTTCCTTGCCGCTTTTCGGCGCATACAGTATGCCGATCACCGCGCCAATCAAACCGCCGATGATCAAACCTTCGATAAAATCACCGCTCTTACTCATGGCATGACCTCCTTATTATGTATTTTGTTAAATTGGATTATACAACAGCCAACCGGTTGCAGTCAAAATAATTAAAAAAAACGGCCGGGCATCTTCATGCCAAGCCGTTTTTCTTTTACGCTTTTTCCGATCCTACTTCTTCTTAGCCGGGGCTGCCGGGGCTGCCGGGGCTGCTGGGGCTGCTGTGGCTGCCGGGGCTGCCGGGGCTGCCGGGGCTGCCGGAGTTGCCACGGGAGCAGGAGCAGGTGCCGCTGCAGGCGCGGGGGCCACGGTCTCAGCAGGTTTTTGCTCCTCTGCCTTCTTGCACCCAACGACTGCAAAAGATAATGTCACAAAGAAAAGCAGGGAAAAAATGATAGCAGATACCTTTTTCATAAACACGTCACCTCCTTTCACAGATTTTTACACCGATGCCGGTTCGCGGACGCATCGCCGACATCGAGGCGGAACATACTCTTTTTTTTTGTCTTGTCAAGATATTTTTCTCATTATATAAACGCTGCACTCCAAGGGCGAGGCGGCGTCATGATCCTGGGTATTGATGTGGGCGGCACGCATACGGATGCGGTTCTGATCGATCATTTCGCGGTTTTGAAAAAAGCCAAAGTTCTCACGGACGAACGGAATCTTGTGACCTCCCTTCTCGCCGTTACGAAGGCGCTGGTCGATGAATCCAATGTCGATCAACTGGAAAGGGTCGTCCTCAGCACCACCATCTCCACCAATGCCATCGTCCAGAACAAGGTTGACCGGGTGGGAATGCTGCTCGTCAGCGGCCCCGGGCTTCCGCCGGCCCTCTATGACGTCCAACAGGATACCTCTTTCCTGTCCGGCTATATCAATCACCGCGGCATGGAAATCGCCGGCATCGATCCGATAGAGGCGGCCCGCATGCGGGACCGTTTACGCTCCGAAGGGATCCTTCATGTCGGCATCGTCGCTAAATTTTCCACACGCAATCCGCGGCAGGAAATCGAACTTCGGAAGATCGTCCAGGATCAGCTCGATCATGTCTCCCTGGGCCACCGGATGTCGGGGCATCTCAACTTTCCGCGGCGGATCGCAACGACCTATCTTAACGAGGCGATCTGGAACATCCATCATAGATTCGTCGAGGAGGTCCTTCATTTCGTCCACGAGCGGGGCATCAACGTACCGATCTATATCCTGAAGGCGGACGGCGGAACCTTCGACATCTCACAATCCGTGGAATTTCCTGTTCAGACGATCCTTTCCGGCCCTGCGGCCAGTATCATGGGGATCCTGACGACGACCGGTTGCAGCAGCGACGCGATCGCCCTCGATATCGGCGGCACGACTACGGATATCGCCGTCTTTGCCGACGGGGTCCCTCTGTTCGAGCCCTTCGGCGTCACGATCGAAGGACACAAAACCCTGATCCGGGGGCTGAGAACCCGGTCGATCGGCGTCGGCGGCGACAGCGTCGTCCGGTTTCAGGAAGGGAAGCTCTCCATCGGACCGGAGCGGGAAGGTCCCGCCGCCGCCTTCGGCGGACCTTTTCCGACGCCGACGGACGCCATGATCGTCCTCGGAATGACCGGCATCGGC
>JAPLJW010000121.1 GCA_026388365.1 Deltaproteobacteria bacterium
CCCGGATCAAACTCGGTCTCCAAGAGAAGCTCTACCTCGGGAATCTCGAGGCGAAGCGCGACTGGGGCTTTGCCGGGGACTATGTCGAGGCGATGTGGCTCATGCTCCAGCAGGAGCGTCCCAACGATTACGTCATCGCCACCGGCGAGACCCATTCGGTCCGCGAGTTCGCCGAGAAGGTTTTCGCGAAGTTAGGCCTCGACTACCAGCGGCACGTGGCCATCGACCCCCGCTATTTCCGCCCGACGGAAGTGGACGTCCTCCTGGGCGATGCAACCAAGGCGCGCAAAGCCCTCGGCTGGCAGCCGAAGGTCGGCTTCGAGAAGCTCATCGACATGATGATCGCCGCGGACCTGGAAACCGCCGAAAAGGAGAAGACCCTCCTCGACGCGGGATACGCCGGCGGCAACCACCGGATGGTCTGAGCATTTTCGGATAAGGAGACGGCGGCATGAAGGAAAAAAGGATCACGATCACCGGTGGAAAGGGTTTTCTGGGACAACATCTCGTCCGGACCTTCCGGGAGAGGGGCTATCATAAAATCCTCGTGGCCGATCTTCCCGATTACAACCTGATCCGCCCGGAGGACATCCGGCGGCTTTACGACGAACAGCGCCCCGATGTCGTCGTCCATCTCGCCGCCAAGGTCGGGGGGATCGGCTTCAACCAGGAAAACCCCGGTTCCCTTTTCTATGATAACATCATGATGGGCGTTCCGCTCCTCCACGAGGGGCATCTCCGGAAGATCGACAAGTTCGTCGCCCTGGGAACGATCTGCGCCTACCCCAAGTTCACACCGGTTCCCTTCCGGGAGGACGACCTCTGGAACGGCTATCCCGAGGAGACCAACGCCCCCTATGGCTTGGCCAAGAAGATGATGCTGGTCCAGGCCCAGGCCTATCGCCGGCAGTACGGCTTTAACGCCATCTTCCTCCTGCCGGTCAACCTCTACGGTCCCGGCGACAACTTCGATCCCCGCTCCTCCCACGTCATCCCCGCCCTGATCAAGAAGTGCGTGGACGCCATGACTCAGGAAGATCCAGAAATCGTCGTCTGGGGAACCGGCAATGCGACGCGCGAATTCTTCTACGTGGAGGACGCCGCGGAGGCAATCTGCCTCGCGACGGAACGCTACGACAAGCCCGACCCGGTTAACATCGGCGCCGGTTTCGAGATCCCCATCCGGGACCTGGTCGGCCTCATTGTGGAGCTGACGGGCTTCAAGGGACGGGTCGTCTGGGATGCGTCCAAACCGGACGGCCAGCCGCGGCGGATGCTGAATACGGACCGGGCATTCCGGGAATTCGGTTTCCGGGCCGGGACCGATTTCCGGGAGGGGCTCAAGAAGACCATCGACTGGTACCGTCGTTTTCCCTTTTTTGTTTGACTTCATACCCCGATTGTGTTACGAGGCGCGCGGTGGATAAGGAGACGAAAAAATCCGCGATCCAGATGGCCTATGCGAGCAGCATCGGCATCGCCATGGTCCTCGCCATCTTCGGATGTCTCTTTCTGGGGACGTGGATGGATGGGAAGCTGGGAACGGGGCCCTATTTTACCCTCCTTTTTCTGCTGATAGGCGTCGTCGCCGGTTTCAGGAATCTGTATGTCCTGATCAAGACCTATTTCAAGGACGAACAACCACTCATCACGGGTGTAAAAAGTGAACCGCACCGAAAAAGACCCCCTCCAAAAAAGGCTTGAGATCACGAACTGGATCCTGCTCGCCGTCCTGGTCGC
>JAPLJW010000017.1 GCA_026388365.1 Deltaproteobacteria bacterium
AGGCCCCCCGGGAAGAGGCCGCCGCCCGGATGAGGAACACTCTGAAGAAGATTGCCGGCGCGGGCGGCATGGATCTCCTTCTCGGAGACGACCTGCTCGGCCGGTGTATCGCCGGCGAAGAGCTGGCCCGGGCCTGTCCCTCGACCTTTCTCACGGCCATGACCTCGGCGACCGCCTTCGGGAGGGTCGTGAAGCGTTTCGGCACAAAGGCCCAGCAGGAACGGTATCTCCCACTCCTCGCCGCGGGCGAGAAGATCGGCGCGTTCGCCTGCACGGAGGCGGAGGCGGGATCGGATCTGGGCGGAATGAAAACGACCGCCGCAAGGAAGGACGGCCGCTGGCTTCTCCAGGGAGAGAAGGATCTCGTGACGAACGCCCCCCTCGCCGACACTTTTCTGGTCCTCGCCTGGACCGACCGGGATGCCGGCCTGGAAAAGGGATTGAACCTTTTTCTCATCGACCGTGAAGCGGAAGGGATGACCCTTGGCAAGCCGGTCGAAACGATGGGCCTCCGCGGCGCCCTGACCTCCGGAATCCGTCTGGAGAACTGCATGATGACCGATGAGGCCCTCCTCGGCGGGACCGCCGGCGCCGGCTGGAACCGGATGCAGGCCATCCTTGAGGAGATCAAACTCGGCGTCTCCGCGATGTGCGTCGGCGTCGGCATGGCCTGCATGGAGGAGTCGACGCGCCATGCGAAGGGGAAAAAAGCCTTTGGAAAGCCGATCGGTCTGTTCGAGGGGGTCGGAGCGAAGCTCGCCACCATGTTTACGTTCAACGACCTCGGCCGGATGATGACCTGTCGGGCCGCGTGGGCGATGGAACAGGGCGATCCGGAAGGTCCCGTTCTCGCCTCCTGCGCGAAGCTCTTCACAAGCGAGGCGGTAGGAAGGATCGCCGATCTGGCGATGCAGGTCCACGGAGGACATGGTTATCTGAAAGGCGCCGTCGTGGAGCGCCTCTACCGCGATGCCCGGTTCGCCGCGATCGCCTGGGGCACCTCGGAAATGCAGCGCGCCTTCATCGCGAAAGACAGCCTGGACCGTTTCCGGGCCGCCTGACGGCGGGAGAGGTTGATATCATGTATGACGAATACTTCACCGAGGAGCACCGGATCCTCCGGGAGAGCGTCCGGAAATTCGTCGAGAAGGAGATCAAGCCCCACATCGACCGCTGGGAGGATGAAGAACTTTTCCCTGTGGAACTTTACAAACGTTGTGCCGATGAGGGTTTTCTCGGTCTCGGCTACCCCGAAGCCTACGGGGGCACCCCCTGCGACCGGTTCATGTCCATCGTCTTCACGGAAGAGATGATCCGCTCCGGTTCGGTGGGGCTGGCCGCCGGCCTCGGCAGCCACGCGATCGCCATGCCGCCGGTTGTCCATCTGGGAACGGAGGAGCAGAAACAGCGGTTTCTCGCCCCCGTCCTCCGGGGGGAGAAGATCGCCGCACTCGGCATTACGGAGCCGAACGCCGGCTCCGACGTCGCGAACATCCGGACCCGGGCGGTCCGCGACGGGGACCATTACGTCGTCAACGGCGCCAAGACCTTCATCACGAGCGGCTGCCGGGCGAATTTCATCACCACGGCCGTCCGGACCGGCGAGGCGGGATACAGGGGGGTCAGCCTGCTGATGATCGACAGCGCCACGCCCGGGTTCTCCGTCGCGAAGAAGATCCGGAAGATGGGTTGGAACGCCTCGGACACGGCGGAACTGAGCTTTGTAGACTGCTGCGTGCCTGCGGAGAACCTTCTCGGCGGCGAGGGGCAGGGGTTCTACGGCATCATGGCCAATTTTCAGAACGAACGTCTCGCGCTGGCCGTCATGGCCCACGCCGTCGCGGCGCTGGCGCTGGAGGAATCGCTCCGCTACGCGAAGAGCCGGGAGGCCTTCGGTCGGACCCTTTCCGGCTTCCAGGTGACCCGCCACAAGCTCGTCGACATGGCCACGCAGGTGGAGGTCGCCCGGGAGTTCAACTACCGAGTGGCCTCCCGGATGGAGGCGGGGAAGGACGCCATAAAAGAGGTGTCGATGGCAAAGAACTTCGCCTGCCAGGTGTGCGACAAGGTGGTCTACGACGCCGTCCAGCTCCACGGCGGCTACGGCTGCGCCCGGGAGTACCTCGTCGAGCGGCTCTACCGCGACTCCCGGATCCTCAGCATCGGCGGCGGCACGACGGAGATCATGAAAGAGATCATCAGCAGGGTGGCACAGTTTTAACGGATGTTCCACCCGCTGCCAAGCCGTGACGGTTGTTCATTTGAAGGCCGGATACTTTATATTCATCTGGATACGGGAGGTGGATCAATCGTATCCGGTACTTTTTTGCGTCAGGAGAGGATGGTTTTTTTCATACATGATTTCAAGGTTTTGCAAAAAGATCTGCATCTGGCACGAGGATTGCTCTTACAGAAGAAGAAAAAACATCGTACAGGGGGCGGGAAGCCATGCGCAGCGTTCCCGCCTCAGAGGCAGTGAAACACGGCCCGGGTTGATGATGCCGGTGTCGGAGACGAGGTAAGGATTTCATGAAAAGATTGCTTCTGTTTATCGTCTGTTTTGGGGTCTGTTTCGGGTCGATCCTGACGGCGGGGGCCGGAGCGGAAGAGATGATCCGCAAGGGCGAAACGCTGGATCTGCAGCGCTGCATCGCCATCGCGCTGTCGGGGCATCCCAGCATCCAGGCGGCCGCCGGCGCCCTCAGGGCCGGCGACAGCCGAATCGGCCAGGCCCGCTCCGGATACTATCCCCAGTTGAACGGATCAGCCGGTTACAGCCGGACGGATCCGACGACGTCCACAGGGCAGACTTACGACAGCTACTCCTCCAGCGTCTCCCTGAGCCAGAATCTCTACGACTTCGGCAAGACCGCAACCCAGGTCAAGATTCAGGAGTTCAACCGGGATTCCTCCCGTTCGGATCTCGATAACGTCCGCACCCAGGTGAGCTTCGGGGTCAAGCAGGCCTATTTCGGACTTCTCCAGGTCGGACGCAACCGGGATGTCTCCCGGGAGGTGGTGGGACAGTTCCAGCAGCATCTCGATCAGGCCAGGGCTTTTTTCGAGGTCGGCACAAAGCCGAAATTCGACGTGACCAAGGCCGAGGTCGATCTCTCCAATGCGAAACTGAACCTCATCAAAGCCGAAAACGCCTTCCGGCTGGCCCGCGTCGCACTGAACAACGCCATGGGGCTGCCGGAGGCCCCGGATTACGAGGTCGCGGATCAGCTCTCCTCTCAGCGGGTGGAGATCGATCTGGAGGAAACCATCCGGAAGGCCTATGATCGCCGGCCGGACCTGAAGGCGATCGCCGTAAAACGAAAATCCCTGGAGCAGAGCACCGAACTCGCCCGGAAGGGCTATTATCCGTCCGTTACGGGCAACGCCGGCTACGGCTGGGGCGGGGGAAGTTTCCCGCTGGATCAGGGCTGGAGTTTCGGCGCCCAGTTGAACGTCCCCCTGTTCAACGGATTCTTGACGAGATACCAGGTGACGGAGGCACAGGCCAATCTTGAGGTCCTGGCGGCCAATGAAGCCTCGCTCCGGCAGACCATCTTTCAGGATGTCAAGCAGGCATGGCTGAACCTGCAGGAGGCGGCGGACCGCGGCGTGGCGGCGGAGCTGATTGTCCGTCAAGCCGCGGAGAACCTGGAGCTGGCCAACGGCCGCTACGCCTCGGGGGTGGGCAGCCCCATCGAGGTGACCGATGCCCTCGTGGCGGCAAGCAATGCGAAAACGGCACAAATTTCGGCTCTTTACGATTATAAACTGGCACAGTCCAGCCTGGAAAAGGCGGCGGGAGAACCATGAAAAAAAAGATCTTGCTTGTAGTGGTTATGGCAGTTGTTCTGGCATTGGGCGGATTTTACTTTCTGAAAAGCAAGGGAAACGGGGTCCAATTCAAGACGGCGAGGGTTCCCCGGGGGGATCTTCGCGCCACGGTGACCGCCACGGGAACGGTGAGCGCAGTCACGACCGTGCAGGTCGGCACCCAGGTTTCGGGAACAGTCAAGCAGCTCTTCGTGGATTACAATTCTCCGGTCAAGCAGGGACAGTTGCTGGCCCAGATCGATCCGGCGCTTTCCGAGGCGAAGGTAGCTCAGACCAGAGCCAATCTGCTGGCTGCCTCAGCCAATGTGGAAAAGGCGGAGGCCGCCCTTACGGATGCTGAAAGAACGCTGGAGCGGAACCGGACCCTTTTTGCCCGGAATTTCATTGCCAGAAGCGATCTGGATACGTCGGACACCAACCGGCTCTCGGCGCTCGCCCAGTTGAATGTGGCGAAGGCGCAGGTGGAACAGCAGAAGGCGGCGCTGAACCAGGAAGAGACCAACCTGAACTACACCCGTATCCTCTCGCCGGTGGACGGGGTTGTCATTTCCCGGAATGTGGATATCGGACAAACCGTAGCCGCGAGCTTTCAGACGCCGACCCTCTTCAGCATCGCCCAGGATCTGACCCGCATGCAGATCGATACGAACGTGGACGAGGCGGACATCGGCAAGGTCAGGGTCGGGCAGCCCGTCCAGTTTACCGTCGATGCCTACCCGGAAATTACGTTTCCCGGAAAGGTGGCGGAGATCCGGAATGCACCCACGACGATCCAGAATGTTGTCACCTATGACGTCGTCGTCAAGGTGGCCAATCCGGAACTGAAGCTGAAACCCGGCATGACGGCCAATGTTTCCATCATCACCGCTTTGGAAAAAGGTGTGCTCAAGGTCCCAAACACCGCCCTCCGTTTCAAGTGGCAGCCGGCGGGCGTTTCACCGGACCGCGAAAGCGCGGGTGCGGCCGGTGCGGGCCGTTCGCAGACGGTCCGTGCAGAAACCGGGGCGAAGACTCAGGGAGTCTGGATTCTCGACGGGAAAAAACCCCGCCGGGCGCCACTGACCCTGGGGATCAGCGACGGGAATAATACCGCCGTCCTCTCCGGTGAGATCAAGGAGGGGGATGCGGTGATCATCGAGGCGACGGGACAGGAGAAAAAAGGCGCTTCGCAAAGCGGCGGTCCGAGATTCTTCTAACGCGGCAGATGAGCGTTTTTCAACAGCCTGACAGGGACGCGGGAACGGGATAGCGCCATGGCATTGATCGAGACGGAGCATCTGACAAAGGTGTACGAACTGGGAGAGAGTACCGTCCGCGCACTGGATGGGGTATCCCTGACGGTGGCGCACGGGGAATTCGTGGCCGTCATGGGCCCTTCCGGCTCCGGTAAATCGACCTTCATGAACCTGATCGGCTGCCTTGATGTGCCGACCGGCGGGAAATACCGGATGGATGGCATGGATGTCGGTGATCGGGACCGGGACGAATTGGCGGAGATCCGCAATAAAAAGATCGGATTCGTTTTTCAGGGGTTCAATCTCCTGTCCCGCACGACCGCACTGGAGAACGTGGAATTGCCCATGCTCTACGACGGGTGCTCTCCGCGGGAACGCCGGCAGCGGGCCATGGAAGCCCTGAAGGCAATGGGGCTGGAAGGGCGGGAGCACCACCATCCGAACCAGCTCTCCGGCGGTCAGCAGCAGCGGGTGGCGATCGCACGCGCACTGGTGAACCGGGCGCCGTTGATCCTGGCCGATGAGCCGACGGGGAATCTCGATACCCGGTCCAGCGTCGAGATCATGGAGCTTGTCGTGAAGCTCAACCGGGAGGCGGGGATCACGATCATCCTCGTGACCCACGAGTCGGAAATAGCCGCCTTCAGCCGGCGGATCGTTAAATTCCGGGATGGGCTCGTTGTCAGCGACGAGCCCACCAAGCAGGCGAGATAGTCGATTGAAATTTATGATAAGAGACCGCTTTGAAAGTACCCCTGTATTGTCATTCCCGCGAAAGCGGGAATCTATAAAGCATCTAAAAGGACTGGACATAATGGCTGACAGTAAAAAATAGCGACCTGCTCCTTATCACCATGGGTTATACTTGGAAGGGTATCCCAAATACAGAGCCAAAAATAAGGAGGCAGGTCATGGAACATAATATCACTATCGTAGGGCTTGATG
>JAPLJW010000048.1 GCA_026388365.1 Deltaproteobacteria bacterium
AACAGGTCTTCGGCGGCAAGGACGGCGTGTTCGACGGCGCGCGCCCGGGAATGCTGCTGATCGACATGAGCACGGTTTCGCCGATAGCGGTACGAAAACTCGCACGTGAAGCCGAAGCGCGCGGCTGTGATTTTCTGGATGCGCCCGTCAGCGGCGGAGACATCGGCGCGCAGAACGGGACGCTTTCGATCATGGCGGGCGGCGGGAAATCGGCGTTCCAGCGCGCCATGCCCGTGTTCCAGGCGATGGGCAAGACGATTCTGCTCATGGGCGATTCGGGAGCGGGACAGATCACCAAAGCCGCGAACCAGATCCTCACCGCCGTCACCACTGAAGCGGTCGCCGAAGCATTGGTGTTCGCCGCAAAGGCCGGCGTCGATCCGGCCAAGGTGCGCCAGGCGCTGATGGGCGGCTCGGCATCCAGCCGCATCCTGGAAACTCACGGGAAAAAGATGATTGAACGAAACTTCAAACCCGGCTTTCGAATGCGCCTTCATCGAAAGGATCTGGACATCACCCTGGACGCCGGAAAGGCGTATGGCGCAGCGCTGCCTGTGACGGCGCAGGTGCGTGAACTGATGACCGAAACGCTCAACGCCGGGCAGGGGGATATGGACAATTCCAGTTTGCTGCTCCTGCTGGAAAAGCTTTCGAACCTGTCGGGAACAAATTCGCAGCTCCACGAAGATGAGCAGCCTGCAGGCAAGTAGTCATGTCATTTCAAGAAATTCCTTTTTTCAGTGATGTAGCACAGAAAAATCTACGGAAGGGGCGAAGACCCGACCGGACCGCTGGAATGCGGTCCGGATTTGCGGGCCATCTCAAAATTGATGGATAGGCACGAACGATTCGGCATGGCCGACAGGGTGATCGCCATCGGCTTCTGGATGAACGCGATCCTGATGGTCATGAAGCTGCTGGCCGGCCATTTCGGCCATTCCGAGGCAGTCTTTGCCGACGGGATGGAGAGCGCCGCCGACTTTGTGGCGATCCTTGCCAGCATGGTCGCTCTCAAGATCGGGCGCAAACCCTTGGACGACGATCATCCCTATGGACACGGCAAGGCGGAAAGCATCGCCGCCATCCTGGTCTCGCTGATCATCTTCGCCACCGGCGGCGGCATCCTCTACAAGGCGATCATCACCATCATGGACAAGGACTACGGGGCACCGCAACTGATCGCCGTTCTGGCGGCCCTAGCCACCATCGTCATCAAGGAGACGCTCTTCCGCTACACCCGGCGCGTCTCAAAAAAGCTGCAGAGCCCGGCTGTGGAGGCGATCGCCAAAGATCACCGCAAGGATGCCCTCACCTCGGTTGTAACCCTGATCGGCGTCGTTGGCGCATACTGCGGAGCGGGCCTCATGGACCACTTGGCGGCAGGTCTTACCGCTTTATTCATCTTCCACATCGGCTGGGAAACTTTCCGCAACGCGACCAATGACCTGATGGACGGTCAACCCCCCAAAGAGCTGATCACCGCCGTCACCATCATCGCGGAAGGAGTGCCTGGCGTCGAGCATGTCCATGGGATCCGAAGTCGGCGATCGGGGCAGTACCTGATCGTGGACCTGAAGCTGGATATGGACCCCGAGATGACGGTGAAGCAATCCCACGACATCACCGCCAAAGTCAAACGGATCATCTTCGAGCGGTTTCCCAACGTGGGGGACGTCATGATCCACATCAATCCGCATGATGAGGATCATGAAGATCTCATCCGGTTATAAGTCCCTGCTTTTTCGATCAGCGGCGACTCTTGGATCAGGGGGACATCGGTAACGACTCCCTTTTCCGTAGTACTATCAAGTCCGGCGAAATGTTTGCTCTTAGCAGATAATGATTTGCACCCTGCCGCTTTCTGTGGTTCAATATCCATAAGAGAAGGTGAAATAGGGCTGTCGTTGCCGATAAGGTGTTTTAGGTTGCCTTTTCTAAAATGATCGCCGTCAAGAATGGTTGTTGCGGAGAAAAGAAGTAACCTCTTGAAAGGAAAGGAGCGCATCATGAACGTTTTAATTGTCTATTATTCCCTGTACGGCCATATCTACCGGATGGCGGAGGCCGTGAAGGAAGGGGCCGGCGGCGTGAGCGGCGCCGATGTCCGGATCTGCCGCGTCCCGGAAACCCTCCCGGAAGAGGTCCTGCAAAAGATGGGCGCGCTGGAAACACAAAAATCCCTGGCCCATGTGCCCCTCTGTCAGGTGGAGGAGCTGGCCGCGGCGGACGCGATCATCTTCGGCGCCCCGACCCGCTTCGGCAACATGTGCGGCCAGATGCGCCAGTTTCTCGATGCAACCGGCGGACTCTGGGCCAAAGGCGCTCTGGTCGGCAAGGTGGGCAGTGTTTTCACCAGCAGCGCAACCCAGCACGGCGGGCAGGAGTCAACCATCCTCTCATTCCATGTCACGCTCCTGCACCACGGCATGGTGATCGTCGGCCTTCCCTATGCTTTTGCAGGACAGATGCGGATCGACGAAATCACGGGAGGGTCGCCCTATGGGGCTTCCACGATCGCCGGGGGAGATGGCAAAAGGCTGCCGAGCGAAAACGAACTCGCTGCGGCGCGTTTCCAGGGTAAGCACGTTGCGGAGATCGCAGCCAAACTGTCCCGCAAACTATAAAGATCAGGGCAACCTTTAAGGAGCGAATGATGTGGGAATACACGGACAAGGTCAGGGAACATTTTCTCAATCCCCGGAATGTCGGGGAAGTCGAAAATCCGGACGGCGTTGCCGAGGTCGGTTCCATCGCCTGCGGCGACGCCCTCAAGCTTTCCTTCAAACTCGATCAGAACAAACGGATCGAAGAGGCGAAATTCAAGACCTTCGGTTGCGCCAGCGCCATTGCTTCCTCTTCGGCGCTGACCGAGATGATCCAGGGGATGACGCTGGAGGAGGCCCGGAAGGTGACCAACCAGGACATCGCCGCTTACCTCGGCGGCCTGCCGCAGGAGAAGATGCACTGCAGCGTCATGGGGAAGGAGGCCCTCGAAAAGGCAATCGAGAATTACCAGGGGGCGCCGGCCAAGGAGCCGGGTGCGCAGATCATCTGCGAGTGCTTCGGGGTGACGGATCGGGAGATCGAGCGGGCCGTCCGGGAGAACAACCTCACGACGGTCGAGGAGGTGACGAATTACACCAAGGCGGGCGGCGGCTGCGGCAACTGCCATGACGCCATCCGGCAGATCATCGAGAGGGTGCAGGCGGAGGCCAAACCGGCGGCGCCGAAACTGACCAACATCCAGAAGATCAAGATGATCGAGGAGGCCCTCGAACAGGAGATCAGGCCCTCGCTGAAGCATGACGGCGGCGACATCGAACTCATCGACGTCGTCGGCAACCGGGTCATTGTCGCCGTGCGGGGCGCCTGCGCCGCCTGCAAGGCGTCCGATATCACGCTGAAGCACTTCGTCGAGGCAAAACTGCGGGATCTGGTTTCACCCGATTTGATCATCGAGGAGGTGGCCCCATGAAGACCGTCTATCTGGACAACAATGCCACGACCCAGTTGGCCCCCGAGGTGCTCGAGGCGATGCTCCCCTATTTCCATGACCTTTACGGCAACCCCTCCAGCATGCACTCCTTCGGCGGCCAGGTCGCCCGGAAGATCCGCGAGGCCCGCGAGCAAGTTGCGGCGCTCATCGGCGCAACGCCCGACGAAATCATCTTCACGAGTTGCGGCACGGAGAGCGACAATGCCGCGATCCTCTCGGCTCTGGCAACGTATCCCGAAAGGCGCCACATCGTAACCAGCCGGGTGGAGCATGCCGCGGTCAAGTCCCTCTGCGCCAATCTTGCCGGTCAGGGATACCGGGTCACGGAACTGCCCGTCGACAAGAATGGCATCCTCGACCTGGAACAGTTTGCCGGCAGTCTGACGCCCGATACGGCGGTGGTCAGCCTCATGTGGGCCAATAACGAAACGGGGGTCATCTTCCCGGTGCAGAAGGCGGCGGAGCTGGCCCGTGAACGGGGCATTCCGTTTCACACCGATGCGGTGCAGTCCATCGGCAAGATCCCGATCAACGTGCAGAAGAGCGCCATCGATATGCTCTCTTGCTCCGGCCACAAGCTCCACGCCCCCAAGGGGATCGGCGTGCTCTACCTCCGCAAAGGAACGCGGTTTTCCCCGTTTCTGATCGGGGGGCATCAGGAGAAGGGGCGCCGGGGAGGCACCGAGAACACCCCCAGCATCGTCGGGCTGGGAAAGGCCTGCGAACTGGCGGCCCGAAACATGGATGCGGAAAACACAACGGTGAAACGGCTGCGCGACCGGCTGGAGTCTGCCCTCCTGACCCGCATCCCGAAATGCCGGGTCAACGGGGACATTCAGCAGCGACTTCCCAACACGACGAATATCAGCTTCGAATTCGTCGAGGGCGAGGGGATCCTTCTGCTTATGGACGAACACGGCATCTGCGCCTCCTCCGGCTCGGCCTGCACCTCCGGGTCCCTGCAGCCGTCCCACGTGCTCCGCGCGATGGGCGTTCCCTTCACCATGGCCCACGGCTCCATCCGGTTCAGCCTGAGTGTTTATAATACGCAGGAGGAGATCGATTTCGTGATCGAGAAGCTGCCCCCCATCATCGAGAGGTTGCGGGGCATGTCACCCTACTGGACCTCCAGCGCGCAGGCCTGCGCGAGCGTGTAAAGGAGCGGGAATCTCCATGAACGACGCGCCGGAACCATGCAGGACGGTCCTTACCCTTCATCCGGCTTGGCAGCGGCGGCTTCCTTTGCGGCATAGCCAAGCTCGCATTCGATGATCGTTTTGAGCTTGTTCCGCTCTGCCGTGAGTTCGACGATCCGCTGCTTCAGTTCCTCCTGGGATTTGCGAAGGGCGATCTCCTCCGCCCGGAGGGCGATGATGGCGGGGATCCACCGCCAGAAGCCGATGCCCAAAAACACGAGCCCGAAGACGTAGCCGATCACCTGCTCCAGGAAATCCGAGGTGCGCGTCCGCCCGACGACGATGTATTTGCCGAGGGAGGGGAAATTATCGGCGACGTTGAGGAGGCCGCCCAGGAAGAGGAGGCCAAAACCTATGATGAGGAAGATCCATGCCTTGCGGAGATGCGGGGATTCTTTTCCGCGCATCGCCCGGAGGTAAAAAAAGATCGCGCCGGTGATCAGCGCCCGGATGATATCCGTGGCGATATCGAACATGGTGGAATCTCCTGATTTTTCCGGAACCGTCAGGCGTCGCCGGCGAAGACCCGGGCATACAGGGCGTCGAAACCGTCCTTTCCCGCGGCGAGGGTCAGCGTGAGCGGCATGACCTTCCGTCCCTGCGCGACCATCCGTTCGGCCGTCTCCCGGATGTCCCACTGGGCGTGGCGGTCCGCCCGAACGCGGGCGAGGTGGTACAGCTCGCGGGCGCTGACCCTCATCATGACCCGGCGCCGATGGGCGTTGGTCAGGATGTAGGCGGCAGCAGGAGGCGAATGCCGGCGGATTTGTTCCCAGGTCTCTTCCGTCCGGGCGCAGATCTCCCGGAACGCGTTTTCCATGCCGATCGCCGCAATGGAAGGCGGGATCGTGACGCCGAGCGCCGGATCGTAATCCTGGACCGTGATCGTGGCCATCCGGTGTCGCTTCACCTGGGCAAAGCAGGTCGCGCTGATGGCGAGCTCAAAGGTCAGTCCCACGTGCTCGAATTCCCTGGGGGCGGCGTCGTAGGCCTTCATCCGCCGGAGGGCCGTTTTGATCAGCGATTCCTGCTCTTCGCGGTTCATCCGCGCTGCGGTCTGCAGACATTCCGCGAGCGGGAGGTCCGAGGCGCTGTGGAGAAGCGCCGCCACAATCTTCTCGTCGGCCGCCGGCGTCGCATCGAGCAGGCGGACGAGGTCATCCGCCGTTCCGGCGCCGGCTGCAGCCGGTGGATCACACCTCTTATCCGGTTTCACGCCGGAGGAAATGGCTGACTTTTTCGAGATGATCCCGGCCGCACCTGTCCGGAGCGCCTCCCGCGTTTCGCGATCGTAGGGCGTCGGTTCCGTGTAACGGACGAGCGACGGGGCGACCCCCTTTGTGGCGTCGTAAAGCCGGCGGCTGCTCTCATGTCCTTCGATCAGGGGGCAGGCGGCGAGGCGGCGGACCATCAGCTCGATGTTTCTTGCGTTCACGGTCATCCCGAGCTGCGTCTCCGTGGCGAGCGGGAGGCAGTAGCGGGCGTCCTCCTTGGCCCACCCTTCGAGGAGCAACCGGTTCGCCGGATCGGCGGCGAGCGCGGGATTCCGGTCGAAAACCCACGGCCGGAGCCTTTCATAGAGCTTGTGGTAAAAGCCGTTCTGCAGCCGAACGGTCGCGACAAAGCCCTCTTCCATACCGGCCTGCCGCACCTCTTCCGGAATGACGAAATCGTCCTGAAGCAGGACGTAGCGCTGGGATTTTTCGGTGTAGGAGACGAGGCGGAACCTTTCGATCTCCTCGACGAGGAGGCGGGAGACCTTCAGGACGTCGAGATTGAAGACGGCGTGCTCGGCGATGGAGCTGTGCCCCATTTCGAAGACGATGTTCCGGTTCGAGGCGCGGGCCTTTTCCACCTCGCCCCGGGCGATCTGCCGGAGCTCGTTGACGGGCCTCGGGTTCCGACTGATCCGGGC
>JAPLJW010000028.1 GCA_026388365.1 Deltaproteobacteria bacterium
ATCTGCCTGCCCTGGGATAGCTTCACATCCGCTTCCCGTAATAACCCGATAATCTGTTCCACCGTAAATCGCTTCCGAGCCATCCTGCCCTCCTTAATCATGATCCAAGATTATGTTAGAATCCTAATATAAAAAGTGGACCGGTTTTGGAGGGGGGGCAGGTCAATTTTCCTATTCATGAAATTTCCTTGGATTCTCCTTTACGGAAACGATGTGGATGTGTTACTAAAATCCGGCTTTCAAGGATGACAACACCGTAAAAAGTTTTAGAAGCCGTCAAGGATGGACATCCGGCGTCTCAGGGGAATGGGGATGAAGCTGACGATCTACCGCAAGCTGCTGTTGATCTATCTCGCAATGGTCTTCCTGACCGTGCTCGCCAGCGCATACGCCATCTTCAGCCTCCGACAACTCAACGAGCTCGCCTACCGGATCATCAACGAGAATTTCGTTGTCGTCGATCAGAGCAAGAGCCTGATGGACACCCTGATCGCCCAGGAGAGCGCCGAAAAGCGCTACCTCATCCTCCGGGATCCCACCCTTGAAGAGATCTACTGGTCGCGGAGCCGCGAATTCAGCCGCATCCTCGCGGAGATGCAGAAGAACCCGTTTCCGGGTATTGGAACGACCATTTCCAGGCTTCTCCTCCTCCACGGCCGGTACGAAACGCTCTTCTCCCAGGAGGTCGGTATGATCCGGGAGAACCAAAGCGAAGGCGCCCATGTTCTTTCCGAAGGGTTGGGGAGAAAGGCAATCGACGAGATGGCCCTGCTCGTCCGCGCCGTCCAGAAGAAGGCGGAGGGGGATATCGATGCGCGGATGAACCGGATCAAGGAACAGGGTCTCCGGGCTTCCCGCCTGACCGTTGTACTGAGCCTGTTCAGCCTCTTGGTGGGAATTCTGCTCGTAATGCTCGTGACCTACAACATCTCCCGCCCGCTCCGGAGACTTGAAAAGGCGACCGCTGTGATCGCGGAGGGGAAGTTCGACTACGATGTGCGCCTGAACCGCGACGATGAAATCGGAAGCCTGGCCCGCGCCTTCAGCGTGATGGCCCGGCGTCTCAAGATTCTGGAGGAGCGGAACCTCGACGCAAGCCCGCTGACCGGGCTTCCCGGGAACCTGGCAATTGAGCGGGAACTCGGAAAGCGCCTTCAGGCAAAAAAACCGGTCTCGCTCTGCCATGTGGACCTGGACAATTTCAAGCCGTTTGCCGATCAATACGGTTACGCCTGGGGCAGCGAGGTCATCAAGGAGGTCGCCCTGCTTTTGATCGCCGAGCTGAAGGAGGCGGGGGTGAAAGAGGATTTCGTCGGCCATATCGGCGGGGATGATTTCGTGATCATCTCCGTACCCCCGAGGGCGGAAGAGATCTGCCGCCGGATCGTGGCCGGCTTCGACGGGCAAATCCGGAAATTCTATACGGAAGAGGACCGAAAGCAGGGGTTCTTCATCGGAAAGGACCGGAAGGGTGTCCGGCAGAAATTTCCGCTGATCAGCGTGACGATCGCGATCGTCACTGACGACGGCGCCCGCTTCAATAACCCTCTGGCGATGGCCGAGGCGGCGGCGCAGCTCAAGGAGTATGCCAAGACCCTTCCCGGCAGCAACTGTGTGACGGAAAAGGATAAGCGCAAGACATGAAATGGAGCATTTTCCTCTGGATTCCAGCGGCGCTCTTCCTGGCGGGGTGTGCCGCGGCGCCGACGGCGATCGAAAAAAAGGATGTCGCGGCGTCTGTCATAAAACCGGCGGAAGTATCGCCGGCTGCATCTCTGCGCCTCTTCGAGGACCGCGAACTTCTGCTGGACGGGGTTGTGCTTCTCAACCTTCAGGATCGACCTGATCCGGCGAAGGCCCGTTCGGTCTTCATCTCCCTCATTCAGCGCTATCCGCAGAGCCGGTGGTGTTCGGCCGCGGAAGCCTTCATCCGCCTGATCGACGAGCGGGATGCGTTTCGGGAGGTGAGCCGCCAGGACCATCTCCTGATCGACAAGGTCAAGGCGGAAAAGGCCAAGGCTCTGCAGGAAAACGAAGCCCTCCGGAAGACGGTCCGGGAGCTGACGGAAAAACTCCAGTCGGAGACGGCGGCGCTCATGCAGGAGAACGAGCATCTTAAAAAGGACATCCAGCGGCTGAAGGCCCTCGAGATCGAACTAGAAAGGCGGGAGCGGACGCTCCGCTAACAGGCTGTTGAAAAACGCTCATCTGCTGCGTTGCGCTGCAAACCTCATCGCTCGACGTATTTCCATATACGACTCGCTCTTCGGTTTTTGCGCGCCTTGCATCTGAACATTTTTGAACAGCCTGTCCTGTCCGGGTGTTTTTCAACACTGGAAAACCCGAGTTTAGCCGTTCCGCTGCATTTCCACTTCCAAGTATTCCCGGGCCATCTGGATGCCGAGCGCCGTCTTGGCGTCGATGATCTTCTTATCGCGGATCATCTCGCGGGCCTCCGCGAAGGAGGCCGTCATCACCCGGATGTACTCGTCCTCGTCGGCCGGGAGCGCGGCCGGATGGAGATCAAGGGCGAGGTAAAAATACATGTATTCGTTGCAGTATCCCGGGACCAGATACCCCTCGAACAGCTGGATCAATCGTCCCGCCTGGAAACCGACCTCCTCGGCCAGTTCCCGCTGGACGCACGCCTCGACGGCTTCGCCTTCCCGGTCCATGTTTCCGGCGGGGATCTCCACGATCATTCCGCCCGTCGCCTGACGGTACTGGCGGATGAGAACAAGCCTGCCTTCCGGATTCACGGGGACCACGGCGATGCAGGGCCGGTGGTCGATCCAGCTCTGTTTAAAGATCCGTCCGTCGGGGAGCCGTACGTCGCCCTCATAGACATCGAAGACGCGGCAGTGATAGATGAGTTTGCGGTTGAGTTCTCCTGCCTCAGACATGATGGCTTCCTTCCTGTCTCCCTCCCGCTTGACGGCGGAGGGAGGGGTGGGGGTGCGGGTCAGTTTGTTTTCATGATGGCGACAAGGTGCTGTTCGATGGTCTCCTTCGGCAGGGCGCCGACCAGGCTGTTGATCAGTTTCCCGTCCTTGAACAGGAGCATCGTCGGGATGTTGTGAACATCGTAGCGCGACGCCGTCAACGGATTTTCGTCCACGTTGAGCTTGGCGATCCGGACGCCGCCTGCGTACTTGGAGGCCAGTTCGTCGAGGACCGGCGCCACCATGCGGCAGGGGCCGCACCATGGCGCCCAGCAGTCGACGAGGACC
>JAPLJW010000287.1 GCA_026388365.1 Deltaproteobacteria bacterium
GCAGGGCGACCTCCGGGTCCTCGGCCTCGACCGGGGCGATCCCGCGGTTGAGCAGGGGTATCTTCCAATAGGAGCGCGCGGAGGGGCGCTGCATGCCAATGACGAACTTGCTCGGCTTGAGGGCAAGTCCGGGGGTCAGGTCTTGAAATTTAGCGTTTTGCCGGCCTTGTCTGTCATCGCCCTGACTTTCTGGTTTTTGCACGGCGTCGGCGACGATCCCGGCCATGACGGCCCCGACGAAACCCACGCCCATGACGACAACGATCTCGCGGCCCTGGGCACGATGATCGGCGGTGACGGCCTTCAGGCGATCAAACTCGGCGGCATACTCCTCGGGCGCGGGCATGGGGAAGGATTCACCGGAGGGGGCGGTACTGACGGCGGCTTCGGTCATAGATAATGCTCCTTTAGCAAGTGTTGGGGTCAGGTCTTGAAATTTAGCGTTCATGGAGAGAACGCTAAATTTCAAGACCTGACCCCCCTAATTAGCGTTTCCTCCACCATTTCTTGCGCCGCTCATCGTGCAGCGGGAGCGGGTCGATGACGGGGACGTGTTCGCCCTCGAGGATGCGCCGCGGGGTGTCGCAGACCATCCGGGCCGCCGTCTCCGGCCCCGCAAGATTCTCGATCACGCGGCGCGCCCCGGAAAGCTGGGGTTTGCGCATCCGGAGGCTGTGGGTGTCGGTGACCAGCATGTGGACGAGGCGGTGCTCCACGAGGAAAAGGGCGAACTCCCGGATCTCCTCGGCGAACCCCTCCAGCAGGCTTGCCGCCGTGATCTGCATGAGGATCCCGTTCTCCACCCAGGGCAAGAGGCGGTGCGGATTTTCCCGGAAGTAGGGATTTCGCTCCACGTGGCTCAGGATCGGCCGGTAGCCGTTGATCTGGAGGTTCCAGAAGAATTCGTGAAGATTCGCCGGCATGGTCTCGTCGGGGAGCTCCAGCAGGATGTAGCCGCTGCCGTTGTTCAGGGTGAGGAGGCGCCCGGCCTTGAGCCGGTCCGGGATGCTGGTGTCGATCCGGAGCTCCATGCCTGTATGGACCTTCAGGGGGATCTTCGCCGCCGCCAGCCGCTCCTCGAACTCCGCAAACCGCCGCAGCACCGTCTCCCGGTCGTTTTCGTACTTCCCCAGGACCCAGTGGGGCGTGCAGACCATCTCCGCGATGCCGTCCTCCACGGCGACGCGCGCCATCGCGAGCGCCTGGTCCCAGTCGGCGGCCCCGTCGTCGAGCCCCGGCAGGATGTGGCTGTGCATGTCAATCATCTTCTTCACCCCATTGAGGATCAGGTCTTGAGAGCTTTGAATCTCTTCGGTTCATATTCCCCGTCGCTGCGACGAAGAAGGTAGCGATGCACCGCCAAGATACCCCGCTGCCTGCTGCGGGGAGATTCGTTTACTCCGGAAATTGGGGAAATCGTCACCCCGACGAAAGCCGGATCAAAGTCCGGGACAGACACCGGCATCCAGTTTTTTCAAGACCTTCTGGGCCCCGGCGAACCCCGGACCCGATCCGGGGTTCGCCGGGGTGACAACATAAGGTAAAAATTCAAAGCGTTCGTCTTGAAATTTAGCGTTCATAGCAAGAACGCTAAATTTCAAGACCTGACCCCCATACTTGCTCAGAGCTCCGCCCTCTCGGTTCCATGACCGACGGGAGAATAAGGGTAAATGACGGTTAGATGCATGAAATGGATCTCGCCATGAACACCCCCCGGAGAGGCGCCCGGGAGACCAAAATAGCGTAAATAACTACTACTGTCTCTCTTCAAAGACAAGGGGAATATTTTCTTGACATGCGGTTTCTTTTGCATTATTTATCCATCAAACGATTGAACCGTAGGCTGGAAGGCGCCCATGTCCACCCCCCTCGAAAAGGCCCGCAAGGATCCCGAATCGATGAAGGCCCGCATCCTGACCGTTGCCCGCCGGATCTTCGGCGAGTACGGTTTCCACGGCACGACGACCCGGATGATCGCCCAGGAGGTGGGGATCGACATCTCCACCCTCCACTATCACTGGGGCGGGAAGAAAGACCTCTATGAGTCCGTCGTCGTCGATATCAACAAGGACCTGGGGCAGGAACTCATCGAGGCGGAGAAGGCGATCCACGGCCTCCCGCTCGCCGAACGGCTGGCCATCTCCATCGACATGATGACCGACTACCTCTTCGCGAACCCCGACATCTCCAACATGATCCTGTTCCGCTACTTCGGCAAGACCCGCTACGAGGGGAACCTCGACTTCAGCGTTCCCGAGTTCACCGCCGACATCGCCCGCTCCATGGGCCTCGCCCGGGATAAGAAGAATGTCCCGCCCGAGACCATGATGAAGGTGCTTGCGGTGATGAACTCGATCCATGCCTTTATTTCGGGTGAAAACTTTTTTTGTCCCATGGTGAAGGTGGACCGGGAGCGGTATATCGCCCTGGTGAAAGAGACCCTGAAGTTCATCCACATCCCGGCCTTCACACAGAGCGAAGCGAAATAAGGCCGGGTTGAACCGCTTCCCGGACCGGTTTTGATGCTCTCGTAATAAGTTTCCCAAACCGTCATACCGACGGAAGTCGGTATCCAGAACCATCCGACAGCACGGGATTCCCCCGGATCAGGTCCGGGGCAGGCTTGGTCAAGCCCGGAATGACAAAGAATCAAATTACGACTTTTACGAGGTCTTCAAGAATCTCAATCCGTATGCAAGGAGGGAACCAATGGCGCTCAACATGGATGCAATCGGCAAAAAGATCGGTCCCATAAAGAAGGACTACATCTGGAAGGACGCGGTTCTCTATGCGATCGGTGTGGGGGCCGGGTTCGACGAACTGGATTACACCTACGAGAAGAACCTCAAGGTGATCCCCAGCTTCTCCATCGCGGCGATCTTCGACTTCCTGGGCGAGGTCGCCGCCGCCTCCAACATGAACCTGGCGGGGATCCTCCACGGCGAGCAGGAGCTGATCTTCCACAACCCGATTCCCACCTCCGGGACGCTCTCCACGGAGGGAAAAATCACCCACTACTACGACA
>JAPLJW010000087.1 GCA_026388365.1 Deltaproteobacteria bacterium
CGCTTCGTAATACCCCCCCACCGTCGCAACCAGAATGTCCCCCGGCTGCGCCCGTTCCAGGGCCTTGTGGAGCATCAGATTGTCTTTGGGGTGGCATTGGACGGTAAAGGCGGGGCCGCAGATGCGGACGCCCTTTGCAATCGGCTTGATGGCGCAGTCGACGTATCCCTTCCTGCCGGAGGCTTCATGAACGGTCGCCGTCCCGATGCCCCGGAACCGGTCGATGATCTCCTTTGTTGGTCTCTCAATCTTGTTGATCACATGAACCACGATCTTCTCCTTTCCAATAAATCAGATAACGCTTTTCAGATATTCCAGCGAATTCTGGAGGTGGGTTCGAATCGCCTTCTCCGCCCGCACGGGATCCCGGGCGATCAATGCATCGATGATTTCCAGATGTTCCTTGAAGGATTCTGCGGCCCGTTCCTGACGGTTCTGGTTGAAGAAATGGAGGGTGATCCGGATGATCTGCTCCTGCAAGCCCTGATATTCCCGGATCAGTTTCCGGTTGCCCCAGGCAGCAAAGATGAAACTGTGGATCTGATCGCCCGCACTGAAATAACTCTTACCGGTTCTCCCGCCGTTCGTGTCGGAGGCGGCAAATTTATCCCGGATGGCCTGCGCCTCCGCAAGGTTCAGGTCGCCTTTGGCGGCAACACGCCGGGTTATCTCACATTCCAGGATTTCCCGGATCTCGAAGAGTTCCCGGACGTCCTGAAAGGAGAATCTCGAAACGAAGGCCCCCTTCCCGGGGATGTTCTCCACCAGCCCCTTTTTTTCGAGCTGCTGCAGGGCCTCGCGAACGGGGGTCTTGCTGATCTTGAATTCTTTCGAAAGGATTACCTCATTCAGGAGATCGCCCGGCTTCAGGGCGTTGGTGATGATTCTCCGTTTGAGGTTTTCGTAAACGATCATCTTTTTGCTCTTAGCGCTGTTGGGCATCTTGTTTTCCCTCGCCATCCGAATGGTTTAAAAAGATATTTGAAATATATTCTGAAGATATTTTATATTCAGGATAAACATCCCGAACCGATCTTGTCAAGCCATTTTTTAGATATAGAGAGCCAATTGTAAAAGCCCTTCTGCGTCATTCCGTGAGGCTGCGTTCCGGCAGCCGCCGTGAATCCGGGGGCGCAGCCATTTTTTAATTGACAAGCTCCGGTAGCGGTTGTACTCAGGGATTGGATCCGTAAAAGACTCGGACGTATCCCCGGGGCGGAAGCCGACGGAGATCGACGGGGGATTCCCATCTGCAGATCAAGGGGAAGATATGTCAAGACACAAAGTCCTGACCCTCTGGAACGAGGAGCAGCTCAACGAGGAGGAGACCCGCATCCTGCGGACGCCGTGCAGCGAGACGCCGGTTCCCTTTGACGCGGAAACAACAAAGGCGATCCGCGCGCTTCGGGGCGCCTTTCTGGAGCGTGAGGAAGCGGTGGGGCTCGCCGCCCCGCAGATCGGCATCGGCCGGAGAATCATCGCCTTCCGCTGCCGGAACTTCGACGACAAGGACCCCGCCGCGAGGAAAGAGGATTACGAGATCCTCATCAACCCCCGCATCACCCAAAGGCGGGGGGAGCCGGTCGTCGCGGAGGAGGGGTGCCTCTCCTGCCCGGAGATCCGGGTGGAGATCAGCCGGTATCCGGAGATCAAGGTCCGGGCCTGTGACGCGGAGGGACGGAAGGTGAGCAGGCGCTATCTCGATTTCGCCGCCCGCGTCATTCAGCACGAGATGGACCACCTCGACGGGAAGCTGATCGTGGACTACGACGGGTCGGTTTTCATTCCGAAAAAGCGGCAGCATTTTTTCGAAAAGTTCTTTCAGGAGGAATAGACAGGGGACTCCCCGGCCTTACGACCGGGGAGAAGGGAACTCAACCGACCATCGTCTTGAGGGCGTCGACCACCGGGGAGGTGAAGAGGGCCACGAGAACGGTATAGAGGGCGAACGAACCAATCGCCTCGCTGAGGTAGAGTCTTGGATAGCGGTTTTTCAGCGAGAGGATGATCAGGCCGCCCACGATCAGACAGCCGAGATGGAAATAGGGAAAGTTCCCGCCGCCCGCCGCCGCATATTCCGCATAACTGAAAGAGGCCGTCGCCAGAATGACAAAGGCCGTCAATAACAAGGTCTGTATGATCTTTTTCATCTCTTTTTCTCTCCTCCTTGATTTCTATTCTATGGATAGAGCGGTCCCGGGATGTTCGCCGCCGGAAGTCCGGCCCCTCCTTACGCGTTTTGCGTTCCCTTTCATGAAATTTTCATGCCATCCTGCCCCTTCCGGATAAACATTTGCAAACTATCAGAAATGATTGTAGATTGCCGATCCATGTTCCCGCCGTTTCCGGATGGGCCGGCACCCGTATTGAACAAAATGTTCAGAAGAGGTCCATGAAACGTGCAACGGAAATCGGAGCGGAAGGCCTTGCGCCGGAAGCGGCGTTTCGCCAGCCGGCGGGGTAGGCTGGTGAAAATAAATATCGTGAAAATAAATATCGTTGACAAGCCCTGGAAAATCATTTAGCGTACAACACGTCGTCTTTATTTGATCCGTACCCTGCAATTTAACATCGTCCTTGGCGGCAACGCGTCTCGAACATAGAAAATGATTTTCTCTTATGATCAGGAGGAAGCTACACCGTCCCAGCGTTTCAACAAAACCACCTTTTTCTGACCCCGAGCGGAAAATCATTCGCGATGGCCGGGCAGGAGAGAGGCAACCGTCATTACATGCAAAACCGGAAGAAACCGGGCAATGCGCATTTTAAAGAGGAGGGAGAGATATGAATAGGAAACGGAGCATTATCATCGTTGCGGCAGTTGTTCTGGCCTTGGCAGTCGTGTTTGCGGGGCCGGCCTGTGCCGCGGAGAAGAAATTTTTCGCCATTACGACGGGGGGAACCGGCGGTCTCTACTATCCGCTGGGTGGACTGCTCGCCCAGGCATTGACGGACAGGGTTCCCGAGGTCGTGGCCACCGGCCAGGCGGGCAGCGCCTCGGTCGCCAACTGTAACCTGATCAAGGACCATCAGATCGAATCGGCCTTCGTCCAGAACAATGTGGCCTACAGCGCCTACGAGGGCAAGGATCAGTTTGTGGGCAAGGCGGTGAAAAACCTCCGGGGCATCGCCTCCCTCTATCCGGAGACGATTCAGATCGTCGCCCGGGCCGACTCGGGGATCAAGAGCCTGAAGGACATCAAGGGAAAGAAGCTGATCCCGGGCGACCGGGGGAGCGGCACCGAGGTGGATACGCTGAACATCCTCACGGGCCTGGGTCTGACCTACAAGGACTTTGCCGGTGTGGACTGGCTTGGATTCTCCGGGGCGGCCCAGCGTCTCCAGGACAAGCAGGCGGACGTGACCTTCACGACGGCCGGCTGGCCGACGGCGGCGATCACGGAGCTTGCCATGTCCACCGAGATCGTTCTCGTCCCCATTGAAGAGGACGCAATTACGAAGCTGACGCAGATGTACTCCTTCTACAGCAAGGTCGTCATTCCCAAGGACACCTACAAGGGGATGAAGGCGGATGTGGCCACGATCACGACCATGGCCCAATGGGTGGTGGATGAGCAGGTTCCCGAAGACCTGGTCTACAAGCTGACCAAGGCCCTCTGGGAGAAGAGCAAGGACGGGCTGAGCGGCGCCGATGTGCTGGCGAAGGTCCATGCCAAGGGGAAGGATGTGCAGCTCAAGACCGCCCTGAGCGGGATGGCCATTCCGCTTCACCCGGGTGCAGCCAAGTATTACAAGGAAAAAGGCCTGATCAAATAGGATCTGATGCAGATGTAAGGAGTCAACCGGGCGCCGGAGAACCGGCGCCCGGTTTCTATGAAAAAACGAACGGTCTGTCTGATCCTGTTTGCAGCGTTTGTCCTGGCCGCGGGTCTTTTTCCGGTGCATGTGCTGCAGATCGAGGCCCCGCGGAAGGACAGCGTCGTTTTTGTTCGTTCCATTCAGCCCGGTGACCGTTTTTCCCTGATGTACCGGCATTCCGTCGAACTTTGCCGGGTATGGGATTATTTGCGGATCGACGAGGCGTATCGTATCATCCTCGACGAGACGGTCTTCGGATCATCCAATACCGGCCTGCCGTCGGTGCTGGGCGACGGCGAGCGGTTTACCCGCGGGGCGGCGGCATCCCGTATTTCCAACATGCGGAGGATCCTCCCCGCCGTCGAGATCTGGGTGAACCGGTCCTATGACAATACCCTGGAGTTCGGCAACCGGAAGATCCTTCTCCCGGACTTGGCGGGGGACACCCTGCTTCGGCTCCAGATCCGTAAAATCAAACTGTTCGAACTGGCGTCCCAAAAAATGCACTCATATAAACCGCATGATTGAGGTGATAAGATGAACGACAAACCATCGACAGAAAAAGAGAGCACCCTGTTGACGGGGCAAGTGGTCGAGGATATCGACGAAATCGCCAAATACGATCCCGAACTCCGTTTCCGAAGACTCTCCGGAATCGCACTGAAGCTGATGTACGCGATGACCCTCGTCCTCTCGATCTTCCACATCTATACGGCGGGATTCGGCGTTCTTCAGGAGTGGCGTCACCGGGCCTTTCACCTCGCCTTCGTCCTTCCCCTTGTCTTTTTCCTCTACACGATGAGGAAAAGCGGCGCCGAAGGTAAAAAAATTCTGATCTACGATCTGATCTACGCCGCAATCGGCAGCTCCATTCTAACCGCCATGGGCCGGGAACTCTTTCTACTCCCGACGGCGATGTCCGCGCTCACCGCCGTCGTCGCGTTCCTCCTTTTCCTCTACTTCAAGCGGCGTGAATTTCTTTCGGATCGGTTTGCCATATACATCGATTTCCCCATTTTCACGGCGATGATCCTGGGGCTGGCCTATACCTTCTACCTCGAATTCTCCGATCTCCATTTCCTGACCTGGTTCAAGGACCTGAATCCCATGCTTGTCTTCTGGGGGGTCTTTCTGATGGGGATCTTTCTTTGCATCCTGTCTCTCTTCGTGCTCCAATGGATCAACAACATCCGGACGCTTGTCGGCAGCCGAACCGCACGGTACAACCAGGACAACATCCCCTATTTTGACGTCTTCTTCGCCCTGATCGCCTCGCTCATCTCCGTCTACCTGTTCCTGGAATTCCACAACATCGGCCTGCGGGCGGGAAGCCCGGCCCAGGCGGATCTGCTCATCGGGGCGGCGGCCATCCTCTTCGTCCTCGAGGGGGCAAGGCGGAGCATCGGCGCGCCGTTGCCGCTCATCGCCTTCTGCGTCCTCATCAACTGCTATCTCGGCCCCTATTTCCTGAAGATCCCCGGGCTGACCCTCTTCGCCCACCGGGGCTACTCCATCTCGCGGATCATCGATTACATGTATCTGGGGACGGAGGGGATCTACGGCATCCCGCTCGGCGTCGTGGCCACCTTCGTATTCCACTTCGTCCTCTTCGGCCTGTTCATCTCCCGGACGGGGCTCGGCCAGCTCTTCATGGATCTGGCGATGGCGGTCGCCGGCGGCACGCCGGGCGGTCCGGCCAAGGTGGCCGTCGTCTCCAGCGGGATGTTCGGGTCGATCAGCGGAAGTTCCGTCGCCAACACCGTCACGACCGGCTCCTTCACGATCCCGCTCATGAAGAAGGTGGGCTACCGGCCGGTCTTCGCCGGGGCGGTCGAGGCAACCGCCTCCACGGGCGGCCAACTCATGCCGCCGGTCATGGGGGCCGCGGCCTTCATTATGGCGGACTTCCTGGGAATCGCCTACATCAAGATCGCCACCTGCGCCATCATCCCGGCAATATTGTACTACTTCGCCGTGGGCTGGATGGTCCACCTCGAAGCGCTCAAGCACGGCCTGCTGGGCCTCCCCCGGGAGATGCTCCCCCGGATTCGCACGGTCCTAAAGGAGCGCGGACTCCTGGTTACGCCGCTCATCATCATCGTCTATCTGCTCATCTCGGGACGGAGCCCCTTTCTGGCGGCCTTCTGGGGAATCATCCTCTCGGTTTCCATGGGCCAGATCCACCTGCGGACGATTTCCTTTCTGATCCCCGTCCTGCTGTCGATTCCGGGCATCCTCTTCGAGATCAACCCGCTGGCCTCCACGCTGCCGGTTGTCCTCCTGTGGGGCGGGGTCTTCATCGCCGGCCTGATCGTCACCTTCCGGTACAGCCACCGGATCGCCTGGATCGCCTCCCTGGTGATCTCGGCCCTTCTGGCCGTTCAGCTCCTCTACGGCGTTGGACCTTATCTCTCCTCATTCTGGACAAACATCGCGATCATCGTCGTCGGGGTTTTCTACAAGGATAGCAAGATGCGAGTCCCCGAGATCCTGAGCGCGCTGGAATGGGGGACGAAAAACGCGATCTCCATCGGCGCCGCCTGTGCCTGCGTAGGGTTCATCGTGGGCGGGACGACGCTGACGGGCCTCGGCCTCAAGTTCGCCGCCACGGTCATCAACCTGGCCCACGGGATGGCCTCCACGCTGCTCAGCCTCGATCTGCTGCATCTTCTGACCCTGAACGGGATGACGCTCTTCTTCACCCTCTTCTTCACGATGATCGCCTGCTTCATCCTCGGAATGGGGATCCCGACGACGGCCCAGTACATCGTCGCCTCGATGATCGCGGCGCCCGCGTTGATGCAATTCGGAATCCACCCGCTCGTCTCGCATTTTTTCGTCTTCTACTACGCGGTCCTGGCCGATGTGACGCCGCCGGTGGCGCTCGCGGCCTATGCCGCCTCGGGCATCTCGGGGGCGGATCCCTTCCGGACGGGACTGACCGCCTTCCGCCTCTCCTTTGCGGGGATGATCGTACCTTATGTCTTCGTCGCCGCACCGATCATCCTCTGGTTTCCCACGATCCTCGACGGAAAGACCCCCTTCGACTATGCCTGGTTCATCCAGGTGGTGATCACCTGCCTCCTCGGCATCATCGCCCTCGGGGCGACGATGATCGGCTACCTGAAGTACCATTCCACGATCCCGGAGCGGATCTTGACGGGAATCGCCGCCGCGTTCCTGATCATCCCCGAAACCTACACGGATTACATCGGCGCGTTCCTCCTGCTGGCGGTGTTCCTCCTCCAGCGGGCGAGGAAGAAACGGATCATGGGGAGCGGTAAAGACGTCTCCAACGTCAAATGGGAGGTGTCCGGTGGAACATAGAAAAATCAGGGTGATTCATTATGGCCTCGGCCCCATCGGCCTGGCAACCGCAAAACTGGTTCTGACGAAACCCGACATGGAGATCGTCGGGGCAGTGGACATCGCCAAGGAGATGGTGGGCAAGGACCTCGGGGAGATCCTGGGGACGCAGACCCTCGGCGTCCACGTCACCGACA
>JAPLJW010000343.1 GCA_026388365.1 Deltaproteobacteria bacterium
CCGTGGCGATGGGGATGGCGGACCGGACCCTCTCCGGATAGGAGGCCACCCACTGGAGGGCCTGCATCCCGCCCATCGAGCCGCCCGCCACGCAGAGCAGGCGGTCGATCGCCAGAAAATCGATCAGATGCCGCTGGGCCTGGACCATGTCACCGATCGTGATGAAGGGGAAATCCGTTCCGTAGGGTTTTTTTGTTTTGGGGTTCACGGAAGCGGGTCCTGTACTCCCCTTGCAGCCCCCGACCACGTTCGAGCAGATCACGAAATAGCGGTCCGTATCGAAGGGCTTCCCCGGACCGATCATCGCATCCCACCAGCCGGGGACCTTTTCCCCCCGGTGAAGACCGGCGGCGTGGGCGTCGCCGGAAAGGGCGTGCAGAACCAGGATGGCGTTGGACTTCTCCCGGTTCAGTTTTCCGTAGGTTTCGTAGGCGAGCGTCACCGGCCCCAGGCTCTCCCCGCTTTCGAGCCGAAGCGGCCCGGCAAAGGTGTACTCCCGGGTCTCGACAATACCGAGAGAGCGGCCTATGGCGGCCGGCGCCGTTTCCGTGTTCAATTCAGTTTCCATCATTCCCTCTCAGACGCCGACTCCTTCGAATAACACCGTCGACAGGTAACGCTCGCCCGCATCGGGCAGGATGACGACAATCGTCTTGCCGGCGAATTCGTCCTGCCGCGCCAACCGCACCGCCACCGCCGCGGCGGCGCCGCAGGAAATTCCGACCAGAATGCCTTCCTCCCTGGCGAGACGACGCGCGAAAGCCACGGCCTCGGCGCTCTCCACTTGTTCTACCCGGTCCACGACCGACAGATCCAGCGTGTCCGGGATAAAGCCGGCGCCGATGCCCTGAATCTTGTGGGGGCCGGGCTTGAGTTCCTGACCAGCGAGCTTCTGCGAGATCACTGGGCTCTCCTTGGGCTCCACGGCTACGGAGAGGATCTTCTTGCCTCTGGTGTTCTTGATGAAACGGGATATCCCGGTGATTGTGCCTCCCGTGCCGACACCCGAAACGAGCACGTCGATACCACCGTCGGTGTCGTTCCAGATCTCGGGACCGGTCGTCTTCTCGTGGATCGCCGGGTTGGCCGGGTTCTTGAACTGCTGCGGCAGGAAAAAGCGCTGCGGGTCCGATGCTGCAAGCTCCTCGGCGCGCTGGATCGCACCCTTCATGCCCTCGGCGCCGGGTGTGAGAATCAGGTTGGCCCCAAACGCGGCCAGCACGCGGCGACGCTCGATGCTCATCGTCTCCGGCATGGTCAGCGTCAGCTTGTAGCCGCGCGCCGCCGCCACGTAGGCCAGCGCGATGCCCGTGTTGCCGCTGGTGGGCTCGACGATCTCCACGCCGGGCTTGAGAATGCCGCGCTTTTCCGCGTCCCACACCATGGCCGCACCGATTCGGCACTTGACCGAGTAGGCGGGGTTGCGACCCTCAATCTTGGCCAGCACGATCGCCTTCGCGCCTTGCACGACGCGGTTGAGTTTGATCAGCGGGGTGTTGCCGATCGATTCCGAGTTGTCCTTATATACGTTGCTCATACGACCTCCATTTTCTTTCTTCCCAATCCAGCTCGTTTACGCCGCCGCCTTCTTCAGGGCCTGATCGATATCTTCCTTGATGTCCTCCACATCCTCGATTCCGACGGAGAGGCGGAGGAAATCCGCCGTCACCCCGGTTGCCTTCTGCTCCTCCGGCGTGAGCTGCTGGTGCGTGGTCGAGGCCGGATGGATGATGAGGCTCTTCGCGTCGCCGATGTTCGCCAGGTGCGACAGAAGCTTCACCGATTCGATGAACCGCTTCCCCGCGGCAAGCCCCCCTTTGATCCCGAACCCGAGGAGCGCGCCGTAGTGGACCCCCAGGTACTTCGTCGCCAGTGCGTGGCTCGGATGCTCCGACAGGCCGGGATAGTTGACCCAGTTCACCAGCGGATGGGTCTGGAGAAAACGCGCAATCGCAAGTGCGTTCTCGGAGTGCCTCCGCTGCCGGAGGCCCAGGGTCTCCAACCCCTGGAGGAGTTGAAAGGCGTTGAAGGGACTCAGACAGGCCCCCAGATCTCGTAGCCAGAGGACCCGCGCCCGGATGATGAAGGCGATGTTTCCCATATCGGGGAAGTTTCCAAAGGTTTCCCAGAATTTGAGACCGTGGTAGCCGGGATCCGGTTCGGTGAATTCCGGAAATTTCCCGTTACCCCAGTTGAATTTTCCGCCATCGACGATGACGCCGCCGATCGTGGTGCCGTGGCCGCCGATGAACTTCGTTGCGGAGGTCGTCAGGATGTCGGCGCCGAAATCGAGCGGCCTCGTCAGCCCCACGCCGATCGTGTTGTCGACCACAAAGGGAATCCCCGCTCCGTGGGCAATCCCGGCGATCGCCTCGAAATCGGGGACGTCGACCTTGGGATTGCCGATCGTTTCGGCATAGACGGCCCGCGTCTTCTCCGTGATGGCCGCCTTGAAGGCCTCCGGTTTCGCCGAATCGACGAACCTCACGGTTCTTCCCAATTTGGGCAACGTATAATGGAACAACTGATAGGTCCCGCCGTAGAGGTTGTTGCCGGCGACGATCTCATCGCCGAGGCGCGTGATCGTAAGCAGGCCCAGCGTGATTGCCGCCATCCCCGACGAGACTCCGAGTGCGCCCGTTCCGGCTTCGAGGGCGGCGATCCGTTTTTCAAAGACATCGGTCGTCGGATTCATGATCCGTGTATAGATGTTTCCGAACACCTTCAGCGCGAAAAGATCCGCTGCATGGTTCGTATCCTTAAAGAGATAAGAGGTGGTCTGATAGATGGGCACCGCCCGCGCCCCCGTTGCCGGATCCGGGTTTTCCTGACCGGCATGCAACGCCAAGGTATCGATTTTTCTTTCGGTCATGATGGTATCCCCTTTCTCGGTTACACTGTAAGATCGATTCGTCCGGTATGCAATAAAAAACCCGCTGGACCTTCACCGGTCAGCGGGTTGCCCCGTTCATGCAGTTCGAATCGAGCTTTACATGAACAGACCTCCCCGTCCGGTGTAGTAACACATGCACATCAGAATGTTCCTCAAATGATTATCCCGTTTCACTTTTCTCCTTCTCCTTCTGTCTTTCCACCATGGCCGCCAGGGTCGTATCCTCCAACGTCTGCTGCATATTTTTCGACGCCTCTCCCCAAATATCCCGGGAGATGCAGGAGTCCGCCCGCTCGCAGAGCGACGGGTTGTCCACGCAATCGACCAGGCAGAGGGGCCCTTCCAGAACCTGGAGAATCTCCTTGAGTGAGATCGCATCCGGCGCCTTTCCCAGGATGTATCCGCCATGTGCCCCACGCAGGGAGTTGACGAGACCCGTCGTCTTCAGGGGATTGATGAGCTGCCAGAGGTACTTTTCGGAGATCCCCTGACGCTCGGCGATGTCCTTCAGCAATATAGGTCCCTCCCCATAGTGGAGAGCCAACTCCAGCATCAGCCTTACCCCGTATCTCCCCCGTGTTGAAAGTTTCATCGGATAATCCCGCTTCAATCTCTATTATATCTACTGTTTCGGTGGAGATTATAGACATGAATTCATTCTTGTCAAGAAAAATGATGAGTCAAGTTTTTTTCTGTTTTTTTCTTGACATTACTATTTTTGTAATATAGGGAGTTGTAGACAATAGACGGATGTGGATGCGGGTTTTTACGACGGGCTCAAGAACACGCATCGCGGAGCGGCACCTCAACCGGTAAACTATGGAACGGAATAACAGTTTAACAAATATCAATCTTAGAAAGGATCGGTTAAATTATGCATAAAACTGTCCCACAGCACTCTTTAAAAACACTGCTCAATCCGCGTTCTGTCGCGGTTATTGGCGCATCCGAAGATCAAACCAAGTTTGGCGGTAGAAACTATAAGCATCTGCTGGATCACCACTATGATGGGATCATATATCCAATCAATCCTAACCGAGATGTCCTTTTGGGTCTGAAAACTTTTCCCAGTATCGATAAAACGCCGACCCCGCCCGATATGGCTGTCATGGCCGTTCCGCAACCGAAGGTCAAGAATGCGGTCAGGGAGTGCGCAGAGCGCGGGGTGAAGGCGTGCATCATCATCACATCGAAGTTCTCCGACGCCGGGCCGGAGGGTCTGGCTGCCGAACGGGAGATCGTGTCGATTGCTTCCGAGTACGGCATGCGGATTATCGGGCCGAATTGTCTCGGCATGATCAGCCCGGCCAACAATCTGGTGCTCTGTGCGTCGCCGGCCGTCGGAAGGGTTGAACGTCTCATCGAAGCACCGGTCGGATTTATCAGTCAAAGCGGCGCATTGATGGCCACGCTGTTTGATCGCGCATACAGCTTGGGCATAGGATTTTCGCATTGTATTTCGATCGGAAATCAAGCCGACCTTGAACTCAGCGATTTCATTGAATTCTTGATAGATGATCCTAAGACAAAGATCATCTGCACCTATGTGGAAGGCTTGAAATCCCCGCAGCGGCTGGCTGATCTGGCCCGTCGTGCACGTGCAGCCGGTAAACCATGGCTGATGGTCAAGGCCGGTTCAACCGAAGAGGGAAGCCGCGCCGCATTCTCGCATACGGCCAGCATGGCGGGTAATTATGAATCATTGAAAGCGGTTTGCAAGCATGAAAAGATCATCATGCTTGAAGATCCAATCAATATGCTGATCCTTGCGAATGCCATGGTGCGCTACCAAAACAGTCCCATACACCATGTCGCCATCGTGAGTTCCTCTGGCGGTGCCTGCGCGATTGCCGCTGACCGACTTCACCAGGTGGGAGTTAAACTTGCGAAGTTTGACCCTAAAACCAGAGAGGATCTGGCAAACTATTATCCGCCGGGGCAGGGGGCAAACCCTGTCGACTTTCTGGCCGCAAGGGCGGACCGCACATGGCAGGAAGTATGTCCGGCATCAACGGAAATCGCGCTCTCTGATCCGAACACGGATCTGGTATTGGTTGTGATGACCACGGCCCCTGATGTGCATGGAATGGTGCAGCATCTTGCAGATGGTGCGGAGCGTGAACGCGCCGGGGGGAAACCGATTCTTTTCGTCATGATGGCCGGTGGTTTGGCCAGTTCGGCGCGCGCCATGCTCATCGAGCGTCGCCTGCCGTATGTGGATACTCTGGATGAAGCGGCCAAAGTTTTGCAGGCATGGAAAGAGTGGTCGGAGTACAGAGAACCGGATATACCCAAACGTCCGCTCACCGGATATCATTTCAAAACCCCGAAGGCGGGACCACTCGGTGAGCTTGATGCCAAGGCGCTGTTGGCTGAGGCAGGATTGCCGGTCAATCTCGGTGTTATCGTCAAGAATGTCGATGAGGCGATTAAACGCAGCAGCGATGTCGGATTCCCGTTGGTCATGAAGGTCGTTTCACAGGACATCGTGCATAAGTCCGATGTGGGTGGAGTTGCGTTGAACATTACCAGTGAAGCCGATTTGCGGGAACGTTTTGCCCAAATGCAAAGACGTATTGCTGAAGTTGCTCCTAAAGCGCGTATTGACGGTTATTATCTTCAGACCCAGGAAGGCGGTGAGCTCGAACTGATTGTCGGTGCACGCTATGACTCGCAATTCGGTTCCCAGGTTTTGGTCGGCACGGGCGGCGTGCTGGTCGAGGTGCTCAGAGATATGGCTGTGCTCCCTGCGCCGATCGATGCGGCAAGCGCCAAAGATGCACTCGAACACCTGAAAGTGGCGCGGCTGTTCGGTGCTTATCGAGGACGGGATGCGCTTGACGTCGATGCGGCAGTTGACGTTATCGTGAGACTGAGCTGGCTCGCCCATGATCTTTCCCAAAATGTTCCCGGCGGCAATTTTGAAATCGACATCAACCCCCTCAAGCTGCGCGTGCGGGGTCGTGGTGCAGTCGCGGTCGATGTAAGGGTGAGCATTGGTTAAGAGAAATACATTCAAAGCCGTCCTGAAAAAAACGGTTTGTGAGCAGCGTACAGATTCCAAGGAGCAGCAAGCTGAACGACTTTAAAAATTTCTATTTTTAGGATCGGATCATAAACTGATGAGGAAACTATGGCACAAATAAAGATTGAACATCATGGCAAGGTCACACTGTTCACCATTAATCGGCTGGAACGTAAAAATGCAATCTGCAAAGATACGGCGGAAGAGTTACAGGTCGGATTCAACGAATTCAATGAGTCGGACCAGCGAGTCGCCGTCCTCACCGGAGCCGGCAACGATGTATTTTCATCAGGCGCTGACGTGGGCAATATGCCTGAGCTTTGGCGCTGTATTCCCGGGATAGGGTATTATACCGAAAAACCGATTATAGCGGCGACGGCAGGTTGGGTGATCGGTGGTGCATTGGTTATGGCCATTATGTGTGACCTGATCGTCGCTGCTGAAAATACGAAGATCTATTATCCCGAAGCACGTCTGGGATTCTCCGGCGGCCTCATTGCCAACTTAGCCGCACGCATCCCTCATAAGGTTGCCATGGATATCATGCTGAGATGCAACACCATCGATGCAAAGCGTGCTTACGAAGTTGGGCTCGTCAGTTCACTCACCCCTGTCGGCAAGCAGGTGGAGGTTGCCATGCAGCAAGCTGAGGAAATGACGAACTTTGCACCCCTGGTATTGGCAGCCCTCAAACGTTTTGTCAATCAGTCCGTTCTGCCCAAGTGTCCATCGGAAATTATGGGCGCGCAGATGCGACAGTTGGCCGTGATCAATCAGGGCGAAGATAGTGAAGAGGGTAGAAAAGCTTTTCGAGAAAAAAGGAAGCCCGTCTTCAAAGGTCGCTGAAAATTCTTAACAACCTGTACATGCAAGGAAGGGAGGTTCAAATGAGACTTGAGATCGAATCCATTGACATCAAAGACGTTCGAGCAGGAACAGAAAAGACGTATGCCAAAGACGGGGTATTGTCCGTCAACGTGAAGGAATTGGAAGCATTGATCTTGGAGGACGAAAGGCTGAAATCGGTAGAGATCAATTTTGCATATCCCGGTGAGAATGTTCGGATCTTGAACATCATGGATGTTGTCCAGCCACGGTGCAAGATCGATGGGACGGATGCGGACTTTCCGGGCTTTGTGGGGAAAATGCAGATTGCCGGAAATGGGCGTACGAGATCCTTGCGAGGCATAGCGGTCATCGTTTCCGACCCCTGCACACAAAGGAAAGAGAACGCGCTGCTGGATATGGCAGGACCCATCAGCGAAATGAGCCCCTATGGGAAAATGAAAAATGTTCATATCGCCCCTTACAGTGCCACCGGTGTTTCAGAGCAGGGCTTTGAGAATGCGGTCAAAGAAGCGGGCTTGAAAACAGCGGTCTATCTGGCACGGGGAGCTGACAAGCATCCTGTAAATGATGTGGAGGTTTACGATCTGGATATTCCGGGAATCGATCAAAAATCAAAACTTCCCCGTGTGGCGTGTTACTATCAGCTCTACAGTCCACAGTTTGACTGGCGTGCAATTTCAGATCGCGTTTTTTACGGAACGGACATTCGCCATCTGATGTCGACCATTATTCACCCGAATGAGGTGCTGGATGGAGCGATCGTGGGATGGAATTGCATCAAAGCCTTGGATACCTACAGCAATCAAAACCACGGGGTTATTAAGGAGATGTACCGACGCCACGGCAAAGATCTGAATTTTGTCGGTGTGATATTGGCTACGGCCAATACCGAACCCCCGGCAAGGGCGCGGAGTGCCTCCATTGCGGCCCATCTGCTGAAGGATGTTTTAGGGGTGGACGGGGTCATTTTGGTTAAAATTGTAGGGGGCATGCCTCACATTGACCTGGCGATGACGGGAGAGGAATGTGAAAAGGTAGGAGTGAAAACAGCCATAACCACTCAGCCTTTGACCCCGTTCGGTACGCTGGGTGACACGATCCTGTTTAATGCGGCGGCACTGAACCTGATCATCACTCATACAGCCGTTTTTGAGCGCACCAAAATAAATTGGAAGGCAGAAAAATTCTTAGGGGGAACGTCAAAGACAAGGATTTTCTGTCCAGATCCTATTGAGCAGTTTGCGGGTGATCCGGAAATCGATATTGAAGAGTATTTGCTCCCGGGGGTTCTCGATTGTACGGGTGGTTCAAAGGTTATGATCAAGGAATATTAATCTTGGGAAACAAGGAGGATATCATGAGTGAAAAGAAATTAAGGGTGGTTCATTTCCTCAATCAGTTTTTTGGCCAGTTGGGCGGCGAGGAGAAAGCGACGTCAGGTTTTGTGATCAAAGAAGGTCCCGTGGGTCCTGGTTTAGCCTTCCAGAAGGAGCTGGGAGACAAGGCTGAAATTATCGCCACGCTTATCTGTGGCGACGACTTCTTTTCGAGAGAGACGGATAAGAATGCAGAAGAAGGCGTGAAGTTATTGGCGCCGTACAAGCCCGATCTGTTTTTCGCGGGCCCCTCTTTTGCGGGCGGGAGATACGGGGTTGCCTGCGGTGCGATGTGTAAAGCGATGAATGAAAAGATTAAAATCCCAGCCATTACAGCCATGTATGATGAAAATCCCGGAGTAGATATGTACCGAAAATATGCCTTTATCTGCAAGGCCCCAAATATTGCGCGGGGGATGCCCGACGTCATTCGCAATATGGTCCGGTTGGCTTTTAGGCTCATTTCCGGGGAAAGGGAGAAGAGCTTGGTGGCCTGGGAAAACCTGCCAAAACCTTCAGAATACAATTATTTTACCCGCAATCTTCTGAGAAACGAGTATTGCGAGAAGAGTGTTGCGGAAAGAGCCATCAACGGTTTATTGGCTAAGATTAAAAAGGAACCGTTCGTAAGCGAGGTCATACCTGAAATATTTGAAATCGTGCCGCCTCCCCCTCCCGTCAAGGACGCGAGTAAGTGCAGAATTGCGCTGGTCAGCGATGGCGGCTTGGTGCCCAAGGGGAATCCCGATCGGCTGTCAACAAGAAGCAACCTCAAATGGAGCTCTTATGATATCGATCCGCTTTTTAAAAGTTACGAAGTCTCGCATGCGGGGTATTTAAATGATCACGTTTTGGCGAGACCGGACCGGTTGGTTCCGTTCGATGTCATGAAAGAGTTGGAAGAGCAGGGGAAGATCGGTAAACTTCACCGTACTTTCTTTTCAACGAGCGGCAATTGCACGGTTTCAAAAAGGTGTGGCGAAATGGGAGAAGAGATGGCGGTTCAAATGAAAAGAGAGGAGATTGATGCCGTTATTCTCACATCCACCTGAGGGTCAAGCACTCGTTGCGGGGCAACGATCGCATCCAGTCTTGAGAAGGCGGGGATTCCGGTGGTTCAGATTACAGCCATTCCGAACATCGCAAAGATGGTTGGCGTCAATAGAATTGTGCAGGGCCAGGCCGTGCCAAACGTCGTGGGGAATCCTGATTTGGATAAAGAAAAGGAAAAAGAATTACGCTGCCAGTATGTCACAAAGGCGCTGGAGCTGCTTCAAACAAAGGTGGACGGTCCAACGGTGTTTGCCTTGGAATAGGCGAAAGCCTGTATATGAGATTCACTTGGGTTTCGGAAGAGAATAAGCCCGCTATCGGGGGTATCCCATATTAAGAAGAATCGGGATACGGACAGTTTGCTTGGTTTTACGAGAAACTCCTGCAATGTATGAGGTGAAAGTTGACATCTGTTGACCATGATCTGGTTATTTTGGGTGGGGGACCCGCAGGGCTGACGGCGGGCTTGTATGCCGCGCGGTCCCGCCTGGACGTGGTGTTGCTGGAGGGCAGGGCCTGCGGGGGGCAGATGATGACCTATGAGTCGGTGGAAAATTATCCCGGCTTTCCGGAAGGGATCGAAGCCCCGGAACTGGTTCAAAGGATGGTCGATCAGGCGACCAGGTTCGGCTTGAAAATCGTAAAGGATAAGGCGCTGTCCGTCGAGGTTCATCCGAACAAACCTGAAAAGACCATTGTGCTGAAAGACGGGGCGATCCGCTGCAAATCGATCATCGTCGCGACCGGCGCCCATGCACGCAAAATCGATGTGGAGGGCGAGGATCGGCTTACAGGGAAGGGGGTTTCCTACTGCGCGACCTGCGATGGAGCCTTCTTCGAAGATTGCATCATTTCCGTCGTCGGGGGCGGGGATCAGGCCGTTGAAGAGGCGATCTATCTGACGAAGTTCGGGCGGCAGGTGAATATCATCCATCGGAGAAACGAATTGCGCGCCACAAAGGTGATCCAGGAGAGGGCCTTCAACAACCCCAAGATCAAATTCATCTGGGACACGGTTGTCACAAGTATCCATGGGGATGAATTGGTCGATCGCGTTACGCTGAAGAATGTGAAAACCGGCGATGTTTCGGAGATGGCCATCGACAGCGTCTTCATCTTTGTCGGAACCCTGCCGTCCTCGGAATTTCTGAACAACGCCGTATCCCTGGATAAGGATGGGTTTATCATCGTCACCAAGGAGATGGAGACGAACGTGCCGGGCATTTATGCGGCCGGGGATGTGATCAGCAAGCGCCTGCGGCAAATCTCATCTTCGGTGGGAGAAGGAGCAACCGCCGCGTTTAACGCGGAAAAGTATTTGGAGAGCCTGTAAGGGTTGTCAAACAGCAGTTGTCAACCAATAAATGGAGGATAAGCAATATGCCGAACGCAGCCGTTAAAAGCACCGTGTACTGTCTTAACCATACGCCTGAACTCGGTATGTATTATGGCACGACTCCCTACTTGGAGCGCCATGACAAACCGGATTCAACCTTTCTTGCTAATCTTCCGAAGTTTGTCCAGCCCTACGCCGATGCGTTGCGCTATGCACCCAACCTGACGTTCATCGGTGCGATGACCCTGGAGCAACTGGAGGCGCGGCCTCGTCCGTGGCATGCCAACCTTTTGGACGCGCCGACGCGTTTTGGGAAGTATGGTGAAATCATGCCTGAGGATGAATTCCTCGGTCTGATGAATATCAATGATGTCTTTGATCTGATTTGGCTCGAAACCGGCTTTACTGCCGCGGTTCGGGAAAAACTTCTCACCCATCCGGTTCTTCCCGCCGAGGTTCTCAAGCGCCTGAAGGCCGGCCAGAAAGGATCCGCCATCCAGGATGAGATCGCCAAGAACGGCGCCCTTCCCCTGTACTGCGGCGGTCAGGTGGTCGGGTGCTGCCGCCGGGGCCACGAGTCCGATGAGTCGCTTGCGGCGCACGTCATGCTGGAGAACATTGCCAGCAAGGCGGGCGGCTTACTGGCCCTCCTGCATCTGATCAAGAAGGCCGGTCTACGTCCCAGTGATATCGACTTCGTGGTCGAATGCTCCGAAGAGGCGGCGGGTGACATGAACCAGCGCGGCGGCGGCAATCTTGCCAAGGCGATTGCGGAGATCGCCGACTGTGTCAATGCCGGCGGCCTGGATGTCCGGGCTTTCTGCGCGGGTCCGGTGGCCGCACTGATCACCGGTGCAGCGCTTGTGGCTTCAGGGGCCCGCAAGAACGTCGTCGTACTTGCGGGCGGTGCTTTGCCCAAGCTCTTCATGAATGCGCGCGACCATGTTAAAAAGGAACTTCCGGCCCTTGAGAACTGCCTGGGCAACTTCGCGGTGCTTCTTACTCCCGACGACGGAAAGACTCCGGTCATGCGGCTGGACGCCATCGGAAAGCATTCAGTCGGAGCCGGCGCTTCGCCTCAGGCCGTGACCACCGCTCTGGTTTGGGAGCCTCTGCAGAAGGCGGGTTTGAAGTTTTCCGATGTGGACAAATATGCGCCTGAGCTTCATATTCCCGAGATTACTCTTCCTGCCGGAGCCGGAGACGTTCCCGAGGGCAACTATAAAATGATTGCGGCTCTCGCGGTCATGAAGGGTCAACTGGAACGTTCGGCCATCAAAGATTTTGTTGCCAAGCATGGTATGCCCGGCTTTGCCCACACGCAGGGGCACATTCCATCGGGTATCCCTTTTATCGGGCACGCCGTCGATGCCATCGCCTCGGGCGCCATGAAGCGCGCCATGATCATCGGCAAAGGCAGTCTCTTCCTGGCCAGGATGACCAACCTTTCTGATGGCGCATCGTTCTTTCTGGAAGCGTCGTCGGGCGAACCGGCCGGCGGGCTCACCCGCGATGACGTGAAGAACGTGCTGCTGGATACGTTGGCGGATCTCGCCGGTTCCCTGCAGAAAAAAAAGTGAGGGGGGGGGAGGTCTGATGATGATGAACAAACAAAAGCTTATCGGTGATGCCTTGGCGGAGTTGGTGGGACAGGCCCGCACCGGTGGCCCCAAAGTCCGCGTGGGCCTCTTGGCTGCGGGCAGCGAACTTGGTACAGATGAACTCTTGCGTGGAGCGGTTCTCGCTACGGCCCAGGATTCCCGGCTTCAGGTGGTGGCCATCGGAGCCAAGGTGCCTGGGTACGACCATCTGGAATGGATCGAAACACCCGATCGCGAGGCGGACATAGCCGCAGCCATGGAATCAGCCCTCAATGACGGCCGTATTGGCGGGGCCGTCGCGCTCCATTACCCCTTTCCTTTGGGAGTGACCACCATCGGGCGTGTCCTCACCCCGGCCAGGGGCGAGCCTTTGCTCATTGCCTCGTCCACCGGAATGTCCGCGACGTCCAGGACTGAGGCCATGTTGCTGAACGCCGTGTACGGCATCGCCGTGGCCAAGGCCCTCGGAATTGCGAAACCCACCGTGGGTATTCTTAACCTGGATGGCGCCGCCGCGGTTCAACGCGCGCTGGGTCGCCTGTTGGAACGCGGCTACGACGTCTGCTTAGGCAGCAGCGTGCGGGCCGACGGAGGCGCTCTTCTCCGCGGCAACGACCTTCTGGCGGGCGCCGTGGACCTCTGCGTGTGTGATACGCTCACCGGCAATGTGCTCATGAAGCTCTTTTCCGCCTTTAACACCGGTGGTGGCTACGAAGCGCTCGGTTGGGGCTATGGGCCCTCCGTGGGTGAAAACTGGACGAAAATCGTGAGCATCATTTCCCGGGCGTCCGGTGCGCCGGTCATTGCCAACTCCCTTTGTTACACGGCGTCTCTCATCCGGGGAAAACTGGTTCATCACGTCCAGCGTGAGCTCGCAGCCGCCAAAAAAGCAGGGCTGGATGAAGTCATGTCTTCCCTTGCTCCCAAGACAGAGAGTGCGGAAGAGGTGTCGGCGCCTCCGCCGAAACCCACGGATTCGGAAATCCTGGGCGTCGATGTGCTTTCTATTGAAGAGGCGGTGAAGGCGCTCTGGAAAACCGGCATCTATGCGGAATCCGCGATGGGTTGCACGGGTCCGGTGGTAAAGGTGCCAGGCGACTCGCTGGAGCGGTCGATGGAAGTCTTGAAGAAAACCGGCTATCTGTAAGGACTTTCCATGTTTTTTGCGGGGGCGGGATTTATACGGTTTCATAGATTACTGGAGAAGATTTGGAGAAGAAACTTATGTTGATTATCAATGCGGACAATTTTGAGGCGGAAGTTACGAAAAGTGAACAGCCCGTCGTGGTGGACCTCTGGGGACCCAAGTGCGGTCCATGCCTTGCCTTAATGCCGGATGTCGAGGCCCTGGCTGGAGAATACGCGGGAAAAGTCAAATTCGGCAAACTCAATGTCATGGAAAACCGCCGGCTCGCCATTGCCCTCAAGGTTATGGGAGTTCCGACATTTCTCTTTTACAAGGGAGGCGAGCAGAAAGAACGGATAACGGGTGATCAGGTGGCCTTGGAAGCCATCCGCGCCGGAGCGGAGCGGCTTCTATCTTAATGATGCAGCAAATTCTATGAGGAGGTGAGAAATGGGAAAGTTATCAGGCAAAAAGTTGATCCTCTTGGGGGAACGGGACGGAGTTCCCAGTCCCGCCATGGAGGCCTGCTTTGCCGGCAGCGGAGCTGAGGTGGTCTTTTCGGCCACCGAATGCTTTGTCTGAACGGCGGCAGGAGCAATGGACCTGCAGAATCAGCAGCGGATTCTCGATGCCGCCAAGCAATACGGCGCCGAGAACACGGTTGTGCTGCTCGGTTCCTCCGATCCCGAGGGAGCCGGGCTTTATGCTGAAACGGTTACCGCAGGCGATCCGACCTTCGCAGGTCCATTGGCAGGAGTCTCGTTGGGACTCCCTGTTTACCATGTGTTCGATGAAACCATCAAAGCCGAAGCTGATCCGGGTGCTTGGGAAGAGCAAGTCGCTATGATGGAAATGGTGCTCGACACCGCAAAGTTGGCTGGATCCGTAGCGAGTATGCGCGACCAGCACAGCAAGGTTAAGCTGTAACGGTTTGTCCACGGAACCGCTTCCAAGCGGTTCCGTGGAGTTCCGTTCAGTGAAATTTGCATCCTCCCGATCATTTTCCACCGACCAAACCGGGCAACCCTCTTTCAAGCGTGCCGGAACAAATTCTCAGGTGCAAGCATGCATTGATCGACGGAAACAAAAACAACTCATCAGGAGCCTTCGAGAGATTATCACCATGAATATCTTGGTTATCAATGCAGGCAGTTCATCTGTTAAGTTCACTTGTATGAACAGTGAAGACTTTACCGTCCTCGCTTCAGGGTTGGTGGAACGGATCGGTTTAACGGGGACACTTTTCCATTACAAGCGCCATGGTTCTGAAAAGATCACGAAAGAAGTGACCGTCGAGAAAACCAGACAGGCCGTGACCCTCATCACTTCTTACCTGTGCGATGCCAAGGTGGGTGTGATGAAATCCCTGGATGAGATCGTCGCCATCGGACATCGCGTCGTCCATGGAGGGGAAAAAATCACTGCGCCGGCGCTCATCGACAGCCAGGTCAAAAGCGTGATCGAAGCCTGTATTGAAATAGCCCCGCTTCACAATCCCCCGAACCTGGAGGGCATCAAGGCCTGTGAAGAGGTTTTTCCCGATATTCCGCAGGTGGGTGTTTTCGACACGGCATTTCACGCCACCATGCCCCCCAGGGCCTATCTGTACGCCCTTCCCCTCAAACTCTACCGGAATGACCGCGTGCGCCGGTACGGCTTCCACGGTACCAGCCATAAATACGTTGCTCGTGAAGCGGCTCGCTACCTGAATCAGGGCATGAATGGCTTGAAGCTCATAACCTGTCACCTGGGCAACGGAAGCAGCATAACCGCGGTGAAAGACGGCCGTTGTATCGACACCAGCATGGGGTTCACTCCTCTGGAAGGGTTGATGATGGGCACGCGATGTGGCGATCTTGACCCGGCGATCATCATTTATCTGATGGACCGCAAGAAAATGACCGTCGCAGAAGTCAATGAAGTGCTGAATAAAAAGAGCGGCATGCTCGGCCTGGCAGACATTGGAAGCAGCGATCTGCGAGACGTGCAACAGAAGATCATGGAAGGACATGCTCAAGCCAAAGCCGCATTCGAGGTGTTCTGCTACAGGATTCGAAAGTATATCGGAGCTTATACTGCAGCCATGAATGGTGTCGACGTTATCGTGTTCACTGCGGGAATAGGTGAGAATTCAGAAATGGTCAGGGCCGCCGTGTGCTGTGACATGGAAGGTCTGGGAATCGTCCTGGATACTCAAAAAAACGCCTCTTTGAACCATTCCAAAGGAGAAATCAGCAAGCCGGAAAGTAAGGTGAAGATTCTTATCATCCCTACAAACGAGGAGCTGCAGATCGCCCGCGAGGCCATGGAAGTGCTGAATTCACGGGAAAAGGTGTGATGGGATAAGGGAAGACCATCAAGCTTTTTGCAACTGAATACATAGAGCAATGATAAAAATATCGTTGTAAATTGACCTTCTCCTGGAAAACCAGTCCGGCGGGGCAAGAATTTTGATTTAATCGGTCAGTCGTACCGGAGGGTATAATATGAACAAGAACGACCTCATAAAAGTAGCATCTGATTTTGTAGAAAAAGCAGAAGATAATTTGATTTCAAAGGAAGTCGCTATTTCGGAGAATGTTGTGGGGATTAGGATTTTTCAAACTCCCCTTTTCGCTTGTGCAAAAGCAGATGACGAAAAATTTTATCTGTTAAAAGATCCATCGTCAATAGGGAAACATTTCATACTTCCCCAAGAATGGTTACCGCAAGCAAAGACTGTAATATCATTTTTCTTGCCTTTTACTGAAAAAGTTAGAGAGAGTAATGCAAGAGATATGTCATGGCCCTCGGAAGAATGGCTTCATGGACGGATTGAAGGTCAAGCTTTTATCAATAAGCTTTGCTTATATTTGAAGTCAGAATTATTGCATGCCGGATATCAATGCATTGTACCTTCGTTGGATGAAAGATTCTGGGTAAAACTCGGATTGCATAACATTTCACCTTATCCCGATAATACCGAAGAAACCTTCTTATCATTTACAAGCAATTGGTCTGAAAGACATGTAGCTTTTGTGTGCGGCCAAGGAACATTTGGACTTTCAAAAGGATTGATCACCCGAAAAGGCATTGCAGGGAGATTCGGCAGCATCATCACAGATTTGCCGTTATCCCCGGACAAAAGAGACTATCAGGATATCTATGAATACTGCTTAATGTGTGGTGCATGCGGAAATAATTGTCCGGCTAATGCGATCTCAATAGAGAAGGGCAAAAATCATAAAATATGCGCTGAATTTCTGGATAAAACGGCGCTACGATTCAAACCCCGAGTAGGTTGTGGAAAATGTCAAATAAACGTGCCTTGTGAAAGCCGCAGACCAGGGAAAAACAGTTTAACCATTTAATCTACTTTTGCAAGAACGCACCCAGCCATATGCCGGACGTCCTTGCTATCCCACATCCAGTAAAATCCGCGCATCCAGAACGCGATATTGCTGTTCTTGAATTATCCGCGTTCGAATAACGCCGAGAATCTTTGCCTGCCACCACAGAGGGTTCTCTCTCAAATTTGTCGGAAAAGGCTCAGAAAGATCTTACCGCAATACGATCAGGGCATCGACCGCAACCGGCCTGCTTCCCTGAATAATCAGGGGATTGATATCGATTGCCTGGATTTCTTCACGCTCCAAACCGATTCTGCCGACCGCCATGAGATATTGAATCAGCGAACCGGCATCCACCGCCGGCATACCCCGGATCGCACCCAGGATTTTCTTCCCCCTGATTTCCGTCAGCATCTCCCCGGCGTCCGCTTCAGACAGCGGCGCCGGTCGAAACGTGACATCCTCCAGGATCTCGGTCAATATCCCCCCCAGACCGAACATGACGCAGGGACCGAACTGGGGATCGCGGATCATCCCGATCACCAGCTCCCGCCCCCCCTTGATCATCTCCTGAACCAGAAATCCCCCCCCCCTTGCGGGAGAAGCCGCGCTGATCCGATGAAAGGCAAGCTCCAGGTCAGCTTCATTGCGCAAGTCTACCTCCACGAGCCCGCTTTCGGTCTTGTGGCTCACCTCCGGAGAACACACTTTCAGCACCACCGGATAGCCGATGCCTTCCGCGGCCTTTCTCACCTCTTCCCAGTTCTGCGCCAAAATCCCCTTCGCCGTCGGAATGCCGAAACCCGCCAACAGCCGGGCGCTTTCAAATTCCGAAAGGGTCTTGGGGTTTTGTCCCCTGTCCGGGTTTGAGATCATCTCTTTTTCAGTCATAGTCCATCTGTCTCCTTCAAGCGCGATCCATATATTTCCGGCACTGCGTCAAGACGGAAAGAACCTCGAACGGCTCCTCGATCATCGGAAAGGTCGGTACGCCCCTCGGTTCCAGAAACGCCTTGGCGGCCTCCATATGCTTTTTCTCCGCACTGAAGGTAGCAAAGATCGGTTTCTCCGGATATCTCCGGGCCAGATCCACGATGAACTGCAGGTCGGGAACGCCGGTCTCATCGGTGATCATCAGGATCGGAACGACGGCATCGATATGGGGATCCTTCAAAACCGCCTCCATCCCTTCCCGGTACGCAAACTCGATCCCGTGCACGATGGCCGACGGCCAGATATCGACGGGATTGCGCATGCGGATATACGGCGGACTGATCTCCTGCAGACGCCGGCGGCTCGATTCCTCCAGGGCCGGCACATCGAGGTTCCAGAACTTCTGGCACAGGTCGGTCATGGCCACGAGCATGGCCCCCGACGGCGCCAGGTAACTCACACGGTTTCCCCGGGGAAGCGGCATGGCGGACAGGGCTTTCGCCGCAAGAATCAGATGGGAGTACTTGTAGATCCTTACGATTCCGGCCTGTTTCAATGCCCCGTCGATGATCCGGTCATCGGAGGCCAGCGCGGCGGTGTGCGCCCCTGCGGCGTGCGAACCGCCCTCGGTGCTCCCGCCTTTGAGCATGATGATCGGTTTACGCCGGGTCGTCTCCCGCGCGATTTCGAAAAAACGTTTCGGACTTTTCAGGCTCTCCAGATAGACGAAAATGGCCCTGGTCTCCGGGTCGGTTGCATAATATTCGAGGACATCGCTCTCATCGACATCGACCTTGTTGCCGATGCCGACCACGCGAGCCACCCCGAAGTTTTCGCCCGTGGCAATATAACGCATGGTGTGCGTGGCGAAATTGCCCGTCTGGGCAATGTAAGAGATATTGCCCCGGGGGATCTTCCCCAGCGGGAAAAAGCTCGATGTAAAATGAAAGGGGGTGGACGTCGTCCCGGAGGTGTTCGGCCCGATGACCCGGACGCCCGTCTCTCTCACCACCTTTTCCAGTTCGCACTGCAAAAGCCGTCCCTCATCGTCCACTTCGGAAAATCCCCCGGCCGCAAGAACGATGGCGTTGATTCCCCTGGCCGCACATTCACGGATCGCCCCGGGATTCAGCTTTGCAGGAAGAATGATCACGGCCAGGTCGATCCCCTCGGGAAGATCGCTGATGGAAACATAGACCCTCTTCCCCTCAATTTCGCCCCCTTTGGGATTGACGAGGTAAAGTTCTCCCGCGTAACCGTTTGCCATGATGTTCAGAAGAATATCATGGCCCGGTTTATGGCGGACCGAAGTCGCCCCGATCACCGCAACGCTGCGGGGCTCAAAAAATGAATCGAGTTTATGAATCACAGGGTCTCCTTTGGTCGTAATCCTTATGACTCGGCAGAATTGTTTAGAAAGACTATCTTCCCTTGAACTCGGGTTTTCTCTTCTCCAGAAATGCCTTTGCGCCTTCTTTGAAGTCTTCGGTGAAAATAAGGGCCTTGCTGGCTTCTTTTTCAATGACCATGACGCCTTCGCGGATGTTGGTTTCCAATCCCAGCCTGACGGCTTTCATAATCTCGCGCTGAGCGCAGGGGGCACCGGCGGCAATCTTTTCCGCCAGGGCTTAAGCCGTTTCCAGAACCTGATCCTGCGGCACAACCCTATTGAGGAGACCGAGCGCCAGGGCCTCTTTTGCCGGCAGAAAATCGCCGGTCAACATCAGCTCTAATGCCTTGGTTTTGCCGATGAATCTCGGTAGGCGCTGGGTGCCGCCCCAACCGGGATTGAGCCCCAGTTTAACTTCGGGGAGGCCCAGGGTTGCGGACTCCGACATGATGCGCAGATGGCAGCTACAGGCCAATTCCAGGCCGCCGCCGTATGCGCCGCCCTGAATGGCCGCGATGACCACCATGCCGTCCTGTTCTGCTGTAAGTTTTTCATAATTGAATGTCATTTTATGCATCCTTCCTCTGGAATAATTGTTTGATTAATCTCGTCCTTCAGACACGAGATATAATTAATCAGGGTTGGGAAATGCCTCCCATCCGCAACGTCTAACATCTCACAAGGTTCAAAATCGGCCTGGATGACCGAGGCCGCGGGAACGATACCCCCGGTTGGGGAGCCGCTCTGGCGAACGGTCACCGAAGCAAAGGGTTATCTTCATGAGTGAACTTCTCGGCAATCCGATCTTATTTGCCCTTATAGACCGGTTTCCTTTTTTCGAGAAAAGCGCGCATCCCTTCCTTCTGATCCTCGCTGGAGAAGGCTACAGAGAAACAGGCATTCTCAATTGCTGTGGCCGTGTGCAGATCCGTTTCGGCGGCGTTCTGAATGCTGTATTTTGCAAGCCCCAATGCCACAGGGCTGTGTCGCGTCATTAACCTGGCCATGTTCAGTGCCTCTTCCATCAATTTTTCGTCATCCACAACGGCGTTAACCAGATTTATAGCACAAGCTTCATCGGCCGAAATGATCTTTCCTGTCATCACCAGTTCCTTGGCTTTTCCCATACCGACGAGACGCGTCAATCGCACAGTTCCACCGGCGCCGGGAATAATACCGACATTGATCTCCGTTTGCCCAAGCTTTGCGCTCCTCCCTGCAATCCTGATATCGCACGCCAAAGCCAACTCACATCCTCCACCGAGCGCAAAACCGGCAATCGCAGCGATGATCGGTTTTGACATCTTCTCCATCCGAAATGTAATATCGAGCAGGGTGGTACGGTAGAACTGCTCCAAGGCCGTTTTGTCCACCATGGCCGTAATGTCGGCCCCGGCAGTAAAATTTTTAGATCCCCCCGTGAGAATGACGGCACATACCTCGGGATCTTCGGCAAACAACGCGAGGCTCTTCACCAACTCCTCCCGCATGACTGCATTGATAGCATTTCGAACTTCCGGCCGGTTCAGCGTGATGATTCCAACCTTATCCTCCGGCCTTTTCTCCACCAAAATTGTCGTGTAAGGCATCTTCCATACTCCTTTTTGTCATTGATTTGCGTTGATCGGAAATGATCCTAATTTTTCATGGAACGGCTTCATGTCATCGATTCTGGCTATATCCAAGCGCCACGTTGGCGATTATCATCGTATGCATATTGGATGTCCCCTCCAGAGTCTCGAACTGTTTGCTATCCCTAAGAAAACGACCGCAGGGATATTCGTTGGAATACCCGTAGGAACCGAAGAGTTTCATGCATTCGTTGGCTGCATGTACCGCTGCTTTCGCGCCAAAAAGTTTTGCCACCGAGGTCTCCATCTGGCTCGGCATGCCCTGATCCTTAAGCCAGGCCGCCTTGTACACAAGAGCGGCCAAAGCCTCATGTTCCATCTTCATCTCAGCAATCTGCTGTTGAATAAGCTGATAACGGCCTATGGGATTGCCGAACTGGCGCCTTTCATTGGCGTACTGGATCGAGGTCTCCAAGCATGCTCCGGAGAGTCCCAACGCGCCGGCCGCACAGCCGAGCCGTGTATGATTCAATTGGGTCATGCAAATCTGAAAGCCCTTATTTATTTCACTCAGAACCAGTATCTTGGGAACTTTGACGTCCTCGAAGGTAATCTCCGCCGTGTCTGAAGCCCATAGCCCGACCTTGTCCTGTATTGGTTTGCGGATGATCCCCGGCAGGCTGTAGTCCATGATCAGGCAGGTAATACCCCTGGCGCCGGCATTGCGGTCCGTTTTGACATACAGGAGGCCATGATGACAGATCGAGCCGTTGGTTATCCACATCTTGCTCCCATTGAGGAGAAAGTGGTCGCCCTTATCCTCCGCATAACACTTCATGGCCGCCACATCGGATCCCACATCGGCTTCAGTCATGGCAAAGCTGCCGATATACTCTCCACCCACAAATTTAGGGATGTAGTGCTCTTTCTGTGCTTCCGTGCCGAAGGTCTGAATCGTCCAGGAGGTCCCCCAACATTGCATGTTGAAGGCCATTCGCCACGAAGTATGAACCTTGGAAACCTCTTCAATCACCAGAGATCCTTCCAAGAAACCCATGCAGTTGCCGCCATATTTTTCCTCAATGCAAAAACCGAAGAAACCCAGTTGTGCCATTTTTTCGAAGATTGCACGGCGCCAATAATGATTCCTCTCATCTTCCTCAACATAAGGTTCGATCTCGTTCTTGGCAAAATCCCTTGCCGTGTCGCGTAGCATCTGCTGCTCTTCTGTAAGTGCTAAATTCACGATTCAATATCCCCTTCTTGATTTGGATTACCGAAATGGGTTGCTCTACGAATCCCTATGGCCCCTAATCAATTGCAATGCTTTGTTTTCTGGAACGTGTTGGGAAACGCCATTACTGGTTTCAAGCGTCCGGTATCATGTTTCACCAATTGATGTCCGTTCTCGGTTTCTGTTCACCACTGGTATAGTCGTACCAACCCTTGCCGGTCTTACGTCCCAGATCTCCCGTGGAAACGAGTTTCCGGAGGGTCAGGGAGGGTCGCCATCTGGGATCCTTGAAGTTCTCCCAGAGGGTCTCCGCCACGGCAAGCCCGATCTCGAGGCCCACAAAATCGCCCAGTTCGAAGGGTCCCATGGGATGTCCCAATCCGAACTTCATGGCCTTGTCGATATCCTCGATCGTGGCCACCCCCTCCGCGAGACAGTTGTAAACTTCATTCCGCAGGGCCGCATTGACCCGGTTCACCAGAAAACCGGGCCCATCCTTGACGAAGACCCCGACCTTTCCAATCCGGTCGGTGAGTTCCTTGATGGCCTGGACCGTCGCATCCGCCGTCTTGAGACCTCTGATGATTTCCACGAGTTTCATAACCGGCACAGGGCTGAAGAAATGCATGCCCGCGAATTTGTCCGGCCGCTTCGTCGCCGTCGCAAGCTCTGTAATCGGGATGGATGAGGTATTGCTGGCAAACAGGACATGGGGAGGGCAGATCTCCTCCAGTTGCCGGTAAAGGTCCATCTTCGCCTTTTTGTTCTCTATGATCGCCTCAATGACCAAGTCGCAATCTTTTGCCGAGGCCAGCTCCGTTGTTGCCATGATCCGCCCCAGAATTGTGCCCTTCTGCTCGCCGGAAAGCTTGCCCTTGGCGACGCTCCCGTTCAGGTTCTTCTCGATAGCGGCCATCCCTTTCCGCACGAAATCGTCGGCGATATCCATCAGCAGCACTTCGTATCCGGCCGCGGCCATCACCTGCGCGATGCCGGATCCCATGAATCCGGCGCCAATCACCATAATTCGTTTGATCTCCATCTTGTCTCCTCTCTATGCGCGATCGATCCGGTTGTCTTCAGCCCGAATTTCGTAAGACCAGGGCCATTCCCTGGCCCCCTTCGGCCCCAAGCGCAACCATGGCGATCCGGGCGCTCCGATGGCGGAGTGCGTGAACGGCCCGTGTCAGCAGCACCGCCCCCATGGCCCCCCAGGGATTCCCTGTCGCCAGGGCGCCGCCCGCCGGATTGACCCGCTTGGCGAGCACATCCGGAGCGACTCCCCAGCTCTGCCATTCCCGGAGGACAGCCAGGCACTCTGCCGCGGACATTTCGTTCAGCTCGATCACCTCTACCTCGTTCAGGTTCAATCCGGCCCGGCTCAGGGCGCATCGGCTTGCCTCTACAACGGCGAGTCCTGTGTACCGGGGATCTGTCGCAGCGGTCCCGACGGAGATAATTTCCGCCAGCACCGGCAAGGCCAAGGCATCCGCCTTCTCCCGGCTCGCGAGGAGGCACATCGCCGCCCCGTCGGCCGGCGGGGCCAGCAACGGCGCCTTCCTCTGAAGTTCGTCGGCTCTGATGGTCTCTTCTTTTTTCCCCTTTTTGACCGTTACGGGGAAGATTTCACCTTCGCCACTGCTGCCCTCCCCGGCTGCATGGGCCTTCTTGAGGCTTGACTCCGCGAAGGCCGCCAGCTCTTCCTCCAGAAGAAGGTATTTCCGCGCCAGATTTTCCGCCACCCCCGCCGTGGTGACAAACCCGTAACGCTCTGCCGGCTGAGCCCCTGTCTCCTGAGCCGGGATGGCGTCAATGATCTCGCGCCGTTTCCCATCGAAGGCATAGCGGGCATTCCGGATCTCGAAGGGGATCTGGCTCATGCTCTCTGTGCCCCCCGCGAGGATCACCCCGGCATCGCCGCACCGGATGGCCCAGTAACCGTTCACGACCGCCTGGAACCCGGAGGCGCTCTGCCGCTGTACCGTGTAGGCAGGAACCTTTTCCGGCAGGCGAGCCAGAAGCATCGCATGCCGGCCGCCATTGGATGGCCTGCTCGTCTGCTTGGCAATGCCCACAATTACCTCTTCGATCTGCTCGGCCGGGATTCCGGCCCGTTTCACGGCCTCTTGCATGGCTACCGCACCCAACTGCTGTTCCGACAAGGTCTCAAATTGCCCGCAAAAAGCACCTATCGGGGTTCGGACAGCGCTGGCGACAATCACTTGGTTCATGGTTCATTCCCCTTTCTCGACGATCATGGCGACCCCGAGCCCCCCGGCGCAACACATGGTAATGAGGCCGTACCGGTGCGCGGTGACGCGTTGCAACTCGTACAGGCACTTCACCGTCAGAGCTGCGCCCGTGCAACCGAGGGGATGCCCCATGGCGATGGCGCCGCCGTTGGGATTCAGCTTGGATAGGAGGGTTTCGCGATTGACTCCCCATGCCATCCATTCTCGAAGCACGGCGAGCGACTGGGCCGCGAAGGCCTCGTTCAGCTCAATGACATCCACATCCCGGAGGGCGATCTTCGCCCGCTCCAAGGCGATCCGTGTACATTCCACCGGACCGATTCCCATGATCGTTGGATCGCAGCCGCTGGAAGCAACCGCAAGAATTCTCGCCATGGGTTTCATGCCCAGGGTTTGGGCCTTGTCCGCCGCCATGACGAGCACCGCCGCCGCCCCGTCGTTGCGGCCGGAAGAGTTGCCCGCCGTAACGCTGCCGCCCTTTTTGAAGGCCGGGGCCAGGGCAGCGAGTTTCTCCAAAGTAGTCATGCGAGGGTGTTCGTCCGTATCGAAGGTCCTGACAGCGCCATCCGGGGTTGAGACCGAGACTGGCAGGATCTGTTCCCGGAAACGGCCTTCCTTAATGGCCTGAGCCGTTCTCACCTGGCTTTCCAACGCGAAAATATCCTGCTCCTCGCGCTGTATTTGGTACTTCTCCGCCAAGTTTTCAGCCGTGTTCCCCATCGGCTGCTGGCCGTAGAGATCGGCGGGAATCGCCCCCGGCCCGCCCTGGACCAGGGAGTCTTCAAGGGGGTGATCGCCGTTTCCCAGGCCGTGCCTGGCATTCCGCAGAAAATAAACAGACTGGCTCATGTTCTCGGTTCCCCCCGCCACGATGGTATCCGCCTCCCCGGCGCGGATGATCTGGGAGGCGTCCATGATGGCCTGGAGTCCGGAGCCGCACTGGCGGTGTACCGTGTAGGCCGGCACCGTCTCCGGGATGCCAGCCAAGAGAGACACGACCCGGGCTGTATTGGCCGGATCCGAACTCTGCCGGACATGTCCCAGAATCACATGGTCGATCTCTTGGCCCGTCAAGCCGGACCTTTTGAGCAAATCCTCAACCACAAGACGTCCCAGTTCCTTGTCTGGAATGTCCCGTAAACTGCCGCCGATCCGTCCAATGGGTGTTCGCACGGCGTGTGTGATGACCACCTCTTTCATAGCACCACCCTCTTCTTCTGAGCAACTTTCCAAGTATCTTTGATTGTTAGTTTCATGCGGGGATTGTTGCCCCTTTTAGTATTGCGACCAACTCGCACCCCAGTTCTTGGGCTTTTTGTTTCATATTTTGATTTTGTATGACCTTCGATCGATAGCATTTTTTCGTAATATCCCTGACCGGAATCGACACAGGAGGTCCCTTGCTTGATCATGGCATGAAACTCCCCGCGGCAAGGCGCGGGGAGCGCTGCCCAGAATTTTTAATAAACCAGACAGACCCGCTTGTAATACGAGAGCGTCAACAAGTTACTCCCTGATAAACCGCCCCAGCAGGTTACGGATCGCTATTTTAGAGAATGAACTTGTCAACCGGCACGAACTTCATGCCGAAGGCATCGGCCACCCCTACGAAGGTGATCTGACCCCGGACCACATTGGCGCCCTTCTTGATCTCCGGATTTTCCTTCATCGCCTTCTTCCAGCCCTTGTCCGCGATCTCGACCGCATAGGGAAGGGTGGCATTGGTGAGGGCCAGCGTCGAGGTTTTCGCCACGGCGCCCGGCATGTTTCCGACACTGTAATGGATGATGCCGTCGATCGTGTAGATCGGATCCTTGTGCGTCGTAGCCCTGGAGGTTTCAAAGCAGCCGCCCTGATCGATCGCCACGTCCACCATGACAGCGCCCTTTTTCATGGTC
>JAPLJW010000221.1 GCA_026388365.1 Deltaproteobacteria bacterium
GATCAATTACAGTTTTGTCTCTCCGGATGCCGTCGATCAACTCGGCCTGCCCGAAACGGATGAGCGGCGCCTGCATGTCCGGATCCGGAATCCCCTGACGGAAGAGCAGTCGGTGATGCGGACCACCCTGGTCCAAAGCCTTCTGTCCAATGTCCGGAGAAACGCTGATGTCGGCTGCTTCGATCTGAAGATCTTTGAAACGGGCCGAACGTTCATCCGTCAGGGGCAGGGGAAACAGCCCCGGGAACACAACCGCGCGGCTTTTCTGATCACCGGTCGACGATATGAAGACCGCTGGCATTTCCAGGGTCTGCAGGCGGACTTTTATGACCTGAAGGGTTGTGTCGAAATTATCCTGGATACCCTCCGGATTGCCGCTCCTTCATTCCGGGAAGGCGTCCGGGAGCCTTTCCTTCATCCGGGCAAATCCTGTGGGGTGTTCGGCGGGGAGGTGCAGATCGGTTTTCTCGGAGAGGTGCATCCGGATGTTCTGGCCCGTATGGATCTGAACGAAACGGTTATGGTGTGCGAACTGGATATGGATTTTCTTGCGGAAAATTATTCGGCGAAGGCGGCTTTCCGCAACATTCCCCGGTTTCCATCGAGTTCGCGGGACGTAGCCTTTCTGGTCCGCCGAGAGGTGGCGGCAGGCGAAATGGTGCGGGTGGCGACAGATTCCCACGAAGAATTACTTGAAAAAGTTCAAATCTTTGATGTATATGAAGGCAAAAATATCCCTGCGGGGATGAAAAGTCTGGGATTGCGGTTTTCATATCGCGGTGCGGACCGAACCTTGACCGATGACGAGGTGAATGAGGTCCACGCGAGGATTGTGCAGAGGATCGTTCATGCGACAGGGGCATCCATCAGATAAGAACAGACCAAGCTGTAGCCATCGGAGGAGGCAGAAAATGACAAAGATCGATATCATTCAGGATGTGTACGAAAAGTTGGAACCGCGGATTTCGAAGAAGGATTCGGCAAGGATCGTTGAGTCCGTATTCGATATCATCAAGGACAACCTGACCGCGGGTGAGAAGATCAAGATTTCCGGTTTTGGAAATTTTGTCGTCAAGGAGAAAAAATCCCGGCGCGGCAGGAACCCGCAGACCGGTGACGAGATTGCCATCTCGGCGCGCAGGGTGCTGACGTTCAAGTCAAGCCAGGTTCTTCGCAAGGCGCTCAACGACTAATCCGGACCGTTCTGTATTCCGAATGCGGCAAACCCGATGCCGGGAACCCGGGACGTCACGCGTGATATTGGGATTGGGTAATGAAGGTGTCGATTCCCGATAAGTCCTATTTCCGCATCGGCGAGGTCAGCCGGTTATTGGGTGTTCAGCCCCATGTGATCCGTTACTGGGAATCCGAGTTCAAAACGGTCAGGCCGATTCGCACCCGATCCGATCAACGGCTGTACCGGCATAAGGATGTCGAGGAATTGCTGACGATCCGGAAACTTCTCTACGAGGAGAACTTCACCATCAACGGGGCCAGGAAACAGCTCCATAAGATGCGGGGCGAGGAGGCGGTCGCCGGACGGGACCGGCGGGATGGGCTCCTCGATGAGATCGAGAAAGGGCTGCGCCGGATCCGGGAGCTGGTCCGTTAGAGGGCCGCCCGCGGAGTCAACAAAAAGGCCGATGTAAACCGCAAAGGTTCAATTGGCCTTTTTGTTGTGAATCGTGCGAGCTGGTCTGCCGAGCAGTGAAGCAGACCGCCGGCGTTATTTTTTATTGGCCCGCTTGGACGCCTTGAGCGGATTGATTTTTTGCGTCGTTTCTTTGATATCGATCTTGAGATGGGTGGCTGTGGGACATTTTCCGGTCCGCCATTTACCGGCCGGATCCGGATAAACGCGGCAGTACTTTCCCGTAGGGCACTCGATGACCTTGCCGCAACCCTCGCACTTGTCGATGATGACATTGCAGGCGCCCCCGTTGAATCCGCAGCCTTTCTTCGTCATAAAGCCGCACTCGATTCCGTTTTTATTCGTCTGACAAATCATGGTTCTCTCCTCTTTCTTTCACCTGTGGTGGAACTGTCGAATTCTAAAAAAACCGACCCACTTCCAAAACCATGTTCATGGCCAAGTCGGGTCGGTCATTCCCTTTCTTTAAAAGCATGCGTTGCTATCAGAATACGAAAATGATGTCAAGAAAATATTTCGCCACCATATCTCACCGAAATCGCGAAAAAAATTGCTGCACATTGGGAGGTGAATAGATTGACTTTAGCGGGCCATTCATGTTAGGCAACGCCAACTATGACAACCTCGTAAAAAGTCTTAGAAGTCGTGAAAATGGGACGGCTTCGTAAAAAGGCTGCAGGCAAGGCGCGCGAATCCTGAGGAATGAGGCGTACTTTGGCGTACGCCGCAATGACGAAGGATGAAGCGCAACGCAGCATCCGGACTTTTTACGAAGCCGTCAA
>JAPLJW010000071.1 GCA_026388365.1 Deltaproteobacteria bacterium
ATGGAATTTGTCATTGCACCGCTTCCGAATGCGGCGGCCAGACCGGCCACCGTCACGGCGTGTCAGAGACGGGCGCAGTGATCGACATGGTTGGCGCCGATCCCCGCGCGCATGAATTTCTGGACGCGGTCCTTTTCTTCATTGGTGCAGCGGGCCGAGGAAAGACCGGGGATGCTGTCCGGCCCGGACTTCTTCTTGATTCCGGTCAGACGACCGGCGATGAAATCATAGGCCTCCTTCCAGGTGGCCGCCGCCAGCTCCCCGCCCTTTTCCTTTCGGATCAGGGGGGTCTTCAGACGGTCGGGATGACCGACGAAGTCGAGTCCGAAGCGTCCCTTGACGCAAAGGCTGCCTTCGTTGGGCTGCTCATACGCCCGGTTGCCGGTGACCTTGACGATCCGGTTGTTGTGGACATTGAGGTCCATCTGGCAGCCGACGCCGCAGTAGGTGCAGGTCGTTTTTACTTTCTTGACCTCCCAGGGGCGTCCGGCGAAGCGCGCCTGCTTGAGGGTGATCGCCCCGACCGGGCAGGCGTCGGCGCATTCGCCGCAGAAATAACAGTCCGAATCGATGTAGTCGGTATCGAAGGCCGGGCCGACCTTGGCCCGGTGGCCGCGGCGCGAGAAGTCGAGGATCTCATTGACTTGGATCTCGTTGCAGGCCCGGATGCATCGGCCGCAGAGGATGCATTTGGTGAGATCCCGTTGGATCATGGTGTTGGTCCGTTCGATCTCATATCCCGGGGGGATGATGTTGAAACGGGGCTTTTCGATCCCGAGCCAGTAGACCAGGTTCTGCAGTTCGCAGGCGCCGTTCTGCTCGCACGTCAGGCAGTTGTGATCACCGGAGGCCCAGAGCAGCTCAATGATCAGTCTCTGCGAGGCGCGGACCTTCGCGGTGTCCGTTTTGATGACCATGCCAGGACTGACCGGCATGCAGCATGAAGCGACAAGGGATCTCGCCTTTTCGACCTCAACGACGCAAACGCGGCAGGCGCCGACGTTTGTCGTTTTGGAATAGTGGCAGAGCGTCGGGATGTAAATGCCCTGCTCGCGGGCAACCTCCAGAATCGTCTGTCCGGCTGCCGCTTCAACGTCCTTTCCATCAATGTTTAGATGAATCTTGTTTTCCATCATACGCTCCTTCCGCCCCGAAGCGAGGCGCTATCTTCATAAGATTAAACTTCAATCCGAACGCAATGCTACACTTCCACGTCGCAACGCAGGCAACGCGTCGCCTCCTTGACTGCATCGTCCAGGGTGAAGCCCAGTTCCACCTCAATGAAGCTCTTCTTGCGCTCTGCACCGTGAAGTTCCGGCATTTTTGTCTGCGGGGCCTCGGGGTTCTCCTCGTCGAGCACGAAGGGAATGACGATCTTCTCTTCCGCAGGCTCCTCGTAAGCGGCTTCGACGTTTTGCGCGCGGATCGCACCGTCGATGTCCTTTGCTGCCTGATGTCCGGCGGCAATGGCCCCGATAACCGTATCGGGCCCCGTCACGGCGTCACCACCCGCGTAGAACTTGGGATTCGTCGTTCGGGAGGCGCTTCCCTTGGCCAGATCGAAGGTGTCCCACTTGTTGACGGATACGCCGCTCTCCTTCGGGACGAACGACAGGTCGGGGACCTGGCCGATGGCGGCGATCACGGCGTCCACTCCGAGCGTAAAATCGGAGCCCTCAATGGGGACTGGCTTCTTCCTGCCGCTCCGGTCGAATTCTCCAAGCTTCATACGCTGGCAGGCGATGCCGCTGACCTTGCCGCCCTTGTCCACGATCCTGACCGGCGCCACGAGGAATTCGATCTTGATCCCTTCCTCCTCCGCCGCCAAGATCTCCTCGATGGCTGCAGGCATGTCCTTCCGTTCGCGACGGTAGAGGATGGTCACATCGGCCCCGAGTCGGACCGCGCAGCGGGCCGCGTCGATCGCGGAGTTGCCGCCGCCGATGACCGCCACTTTGGCGCCCAGATTCTTTTTGCCTTTGGTCCAGGCGGCTTCATGGGTGTTGAAATCCCGGAGGAATTCGACGCCGCCGTAAACGCCCTTCAATTCCTCGCCGGGGACGGCCATCTTCTGGCTCTTTTGGGCGCCGGGGGCGAGATAGATGTAATCAAACTCTTTTTCCAGTTTCGCAAAGGGGATATCTTTCCCGATCCGCGTCTTGCATTTGATCTCCACACCGAGGGCGCGGATATCGTCGATCTCCCTGGAGATAATGTCACGCGGCAGACGGTAGGAGGGGATGGCCCAGCGGAGCATTCCTCCCGGCTCGGAGAGCTCCTCGAAGATGGTGGCTTTATAGCCGCGGATCGCCAGATCCCTGGCGACCGTGAGACCGGCTGGACCGGCGCCGACCACGGCGATCTTCTCCTTGCGGCTGACCGGAACAGTCTCGATTTTGGGCCGCGGGGCGTTGTCGGAGATGAACCGCTTCAGGAATTTGATTGCGATCGGCTCGTCCATCTTCCCGCGGCGGCATTTGGACTGACACTTGTGGTCGCAGACGCGTCCGCAGACCGACGGGAAGGGATTCGTCCGGAGCATCACCTTGTACGCATCCTCCAGACGACCCTCCCGGATCAGGGCGATGTAAGAGGGGATGTCCATCCCGATGGGGCAGGTATGCTGGCAGGGCGACTTGAACAGGGCCGCACAGACGGCCGCGTCGCAACGATGATTGTAGATATGGTCCTCGTACTCCTTGCGGAAGTAACGGATGGTGCTCAGCACCGGGTTCGGGGCCGTCTGGCCCAGACCGCAGAGGGAGGCGTCCTTGATGATGGCCGCCATCTCTTCGAGAAGCTCGATGTCGCCGGCCTTGCCCTTCCCCTGGGTGATATGGGTCAGGATTTCCAGCATCCTTTTGGTTCCCTCCCGGCAGGGGGTGCACTTCCCGCAGGATTCGTCCTGGCAGAAGTCCATGAAGAAACGGGCCATATCGACTGCGCAGGAGTCCTCGTTCATGACGATCATACCGCCGGAACCCATGATCGCGCCCAGTTCCACCACCTTCTCGTAGTCGATGGGGGCGTTGAGGTGCTGCACGGGAATCATGCCCCCCGAGGGTCCGCCGAGCTGGGCGGCTTTGAACCGTTTGCCTTTGGGGATGCCGCCGCCGATGTCAAAGACGATGGTGCCGAGGGGCGTTCCCATTGGCACTTCCACGAGACCGACGTTATTGACGTCGCCCGTGAGGGCGAAGACCTTCGTCCCCTTGCTCTTCTCCGTGCCGACGCTGGCGTACCAGGCCCCGCCGCGGAGCATGATCTGCCCGATGTTCGCGAGGGTTTCCACGTTGTTCAGGATGCTCGGCTTCTGCCAGAGGCCGGCCACGGCGGGGAAGGGGGGTCTGGGTCTGGGCATGCCGCGCTTCCCCTCGATGGAGGTCATGAGAGCCGTTTCCTCGCCGCAGACGAAGGCGCCGGCACCCTGGTAGATCTCGAGATCAAAATCAAAACCGGTTCCCAGGATATCCTTTCCCAGAAGGCCGTATTCCTTGGCCTGGCCGATGGCGATGTTCAGGCGGTGGATGGCCAGCGGATACTCGGCCCGGCAGTAGATGTAACCCTGGTGGGCGCCGATGGCCTTGGCGGCGACGGCCATCCCTTCCAGGACTGCATGCGGGTCGGCTTCCAGGACGCTGCGGTCCATGAAGGCGCCCGGATCCCCCTCGTCGGCGTTACACAGGACGTACTTCACGTCACCCGGTGAGGCGGCAGCGAACTTCCATTTCATACCGGTGGGGAAACCGGCGCCTCCCCGGCCGCGCAGGCCAGAGTCGAGGACCTCCTTGACAATCTGATCTGGCGTCATTTCGGTCAGGGCCTTGGCCATGCCGGCATAACCGTCCCGGGCGATGTACTCATCGATCTTCTCCGGATCGATAAGACCGCGGTTTCGGAGGACTCGCAGATCCTGAAGGGCGAAGAAGGGGATCTCCTGCATCGTGGGGATGATCCCGGCGGTGACGGGCTCCCTGTAGAGCAGTCTCTCCAGAACACGCCCCTTGACGAGGTGCTCCTCCACCAATTCGGGAATATCCGTAGGTTTGATCAGCATGTAGATGACGCCCTCGGGATAGACGACCATGATGGGACCCATGGCGCAGAAACCATTGCAGCCGGTTTCCACAAGCTTGATTTCGTTCGACAGACCGCGTTTATCCAGTTCGGCGATCAGCTCCTTTTTCACCGCGAGGCTTCCCGATGCATGACAGCCTGTTCCTCCGCAGAGCAACAGATGCGAGCGAAAAACTTTCATGTGGATTTCATCCTCCTTCACATGTTGATATCGTTTCGGCTGGGGTTCCCGTCGCCGGAAACCGCACCGCTTCAGAGTTTTTCCTATTTCACAACTTCCGCACCCCTGGCCAGCACGAACGGGGTCTGGATCTCACCCTCCAGGACATGTCTCTTGAAGATCTGCCTCATCTTGTTCGGGTTGACATATTCATACTTGATCGGTTCCTGGCCGAGGACTTCCACCGTGACCAGGGGTTCACGGCTGCAGAGTCCCATACACCCTGAGGTCGTTACCGTGATGTCCGACACGGCCGCCTCCTCGATTTCGCTCATCAACGAATCCATGACTTCCTTTGCCCCGGATGCGATCCCGCAGGTTCCCATGTGAACGGTGACCTTCACCCGATTAAATCCGTCGCGAAGGGCGGTTTCGGCATGAACCTTATCTTTGATTTTTTTTAGATCTTCGATCTTCAGCTTGGCCATAATCTTTACCTCATTAGTTGTATTGGCTGAGTACGTCTTTGAGTTTCGAAGGTTTCATTCTGCCGTGGACATTCTCGTCGACGACGACCACGGGTCCCAGGCCGCAGGCGCCCAGGCAGCGGACCGACTCGAAGGTGAAACGCCTGTCCGGAGTGGTTCCGCCTTCTTCGATGCCGAACTCCTTCTTGAGTGCATCCGCGAGCGCCTTGCCTCCGCGCACGTAGCAGGCCGTTCCAAGACAGACGCGGACCGTATGCCGGCCGCGGGGTTTCATTGTGAAGAATGAATAGAAGGTGACCACGCCGTACACGCGGCTGAACGGGAGATTTAATTCCTGGGCAACCTTTTTCTGAACGGAAACCGGCAGGTACTCGAGGGCCACCTGCGCCTCCTCGAGAACAGGAATCAATCCCCCCGGTTTTCCTCTGTGCCGGGAGATGATCTCGCCCAGTTTTGCGACCTGTTCTGCAGTAAATTCTTTTAACAACTCACTGTTATCCGCATTCATGTACCGTATCCTCCTTAAAATGATGAGAAATTCTTGCCTCTGTTCCGATCTCTTTGAGACCCTCCATTATATGTTGGCGGATAAATTTTAAGACCTCCATATGATTCAAAGGGATGTCACCCATTTCCCTCCGGATCTCGCGGGTGTCGAGCGTAAAGACATGTCCCTCGCATTCATGCCGGCAGACGAAATCGACGCCTGCATTGCCAGCGATCAGGACCATGAATGCGCCCGTCAGGTCGCCCAGCGGCTGGCGGTCGATGTGGCTGAGCTGGCACCCCACGGCCACCCGTGTTCCCATCCCCTCGCATGATTCAATGGCAAAACTCCCGCCGGCCCTTTCCGACGCCTCCGCGAGCATGGGAAGTCCAAGGCCGACCTTCCGGACCTTTTTCGATGTATAGAAAGGATCCATAGCCTTTTTCAGGGTCGCCTCATTCATACCCGCCCCGTCGTCCCGGATCTCGATCTCCAGCCTGTCCCGCATCCGGTCCTCCGTAATGTCGATGAAGACCGTCTTTGCCCCGGCTCTGACCGAGTTTTCGGCAATATCCAGAATGTGCAGCGCCAGCTCCAGCATCAGAAACCCGCCATACGGCGGCCCCGCTGTCCGGAAAAGGCCATCTGCAGTTCGTGAACCGACGGTTCCTCCAGGAAGAACTCCGTGAACCCCTTGCCGATCTCCTCGCACCGATGGGCGTCAGATGACGTCAGAAAAGGATATCCCGCCAGCTCGGGGTATTTCCGGCGCGCACTTGCCAGTCCTATTCTTTCGGAGATTTCCAGGGCGTCGAAAGGAATCTCCGGATCGACAAAACCGAGCTGACTTATCACACTGAAGCTCTGCCGGTCAATATGAGAAGCGACCGTGAGCCCTCCGAAATTATGGATAAGCCGGACCAGATCCGCCAGGGCCATTTGCGTTGCCCCGATCAGGAGCCGTTCGTTAAACCCCTCGACCTCGTCCAGCTCATTTACGATCGCTTGGCAACCAAAACGCTTCTCATCGTTTTCCCCGGGCAAATGGGAATAAACGATATCCTGGAGACGCTGCAGGCTATCCATACGGTCAAAGAGCGCAAGCAGATGGACCTCTTCCCGGCTTGTGATTTCCATGCCGGGAAGGACGACCAGTTCATGCCCCCGTGCCGCCCGGATCACATGGGGGACATTTTCCGACGCGTTGTGATCACAGATGGCGATCACATCCAGTTTCTCAGCAACGGCCCGTCCGACAAGAGCGTTTGGGTACATATCCAGGCCGGCACAGGGCGAAAGACAGGTATGTATGTGGAGATCACAACGAAAAGCCCTGATCATTTTCCGGAGGATGCCCCTTTCATACCCGGCTGTTGACCGGGAGCGCAACCCGCAAGCCCCGCCGCGTGGCGGGGATAAGGGGCGCAATAAAAACTGACTGTTTTTTTCCTTACCGGGAAGCGCCGCCCTGATGGTGGCGCTTCCAAAACGTCCATCTGCGGCGTTTCCCTCATCCTTCGCCGTTCAACGTTCCAGACAGTACGCCTCACGGCTCAGGATTTCGGGGGCCTTGCATCTGGCCATCCCGTATCCGGTACGGGACAAGCTTTTGAACAGCCTGCAAAAGAGCCTTTTTCAACAGGCTCCCCGCTGCGATCGTTATGCCTTCCGCGGGCAGATCATCTGATGGATTCTGCCCGCCATTTCGAAGGCCGGCAGATCCGCCGTCAAAATCGGGATGTTTTCCCGGACGGCCTTCTCGAGCGTGTCCGCGGCGGGTTCGGCGCCCCGGACCAGGATGATTCCGGCGAGATCCTTGAGGCTGGCGACCGCGACGATGTTCTGATGGGTCTGTCGGGTGATCCAGAGATCCCCCTCCCGGCTGTTGGCCATGACATCGCTCAGGAGGTCGCCGACATATCCCCCCCGGACCTCGACCCCCAATCGGTCTCTGCCTGATTTCACAATGAGTTGCAATTCCTGTACGATGGTCTCGAGATTCATAACCCTCTCTCCGGCGTTAACGATCCTGTTCCTGTTGGAGATGGATGATCATCTTCAGGCGGGTTCCGCTGCCCACGTCGGATGAGATGTGGAAGATATCCGAGAAGTTGCGGATGTTGTTCAATCCCATGCCGGCGCCGAAACCCATCTCCCGGATCTTGTCGGTGGCGGTTGACCAGCCCTGCTGCATGGCCAGACGGATATCTGAAATCCCCGGTCCCTCATCCACGGCCTCGATTTCAACATGTTCGGGCAGCACATGCAGACGGATCATCCCATGTCGGGCATATGAAACAATGTTGATCTCCGATTCATAGGTGATGACCGATGCCATCCGAACCACTTCTTTTTCGATCCCCATCTCCTTGAGGATCGTTTTGATCCTTCCGGAAACCCGGCCCGCATCGTCAAAATTACCCCCATCGACGGGGAAATTGTTCTCGGATAGCCATTTTTCACAAGCGGACACGGCGCCCATCCACTTTCTGTACGGAACCGACAATCCCTTTTTCATACAGACGGCCCGCTGATTCAAAAAGGATATACTTCGTCGAAAGAACGGGGATATTTTTATCTGCTGCGGCGCGGAGGGTCTCCGGAGGCGGTCTCTTTCCTCGGACCAGGATGACGGCCGCGATGTCCAACACATCGGCCGTGCGGATGACCTGAGGATTGGTCAGCCCCGTCAGGAGAAGGCATCCGGAATCGGCGAAGGCCAGCACATCGCTCATGAGGTCGGCGCCGAAAGCGGTATGGACTTCCATATCGAGCTTTTCCGCCCCGACCAAAACCTCGGCATCGAGGATTTTCTGTACCTCACGAAGGAGCAAGATTTATTTCCTTCCCGCTTCAGTATCTCCCCGCGAAATTCATGGCCAGGGATGCGCATCATCCGGCTGCTCTCACGGTGTTCCCTGACGAAAAAAGGAACAACCCAGAAACGGAGATCATGAGAAAAAGGGCGTCATTCCAATGAATGTCCGGTGAGCCCTATCATAATCAAAAAGGGGTGTCAAATCAAAAAGGGGTGTCAATACATTTTTACACAGTGATCTTCTCGAATCATACGAAATCTCATTGGATTATATCCATCTTTTTTGTCCTTTCCGTGCGGCGAAGACGGGTCCGTTAAAAAGTCTTTGCTTCTCCGCGTTATTTACGTTAAAAAATAGCATGCATCATCTGATCGATGAGTATCTCAACTACCTCACGGTCGAAAAGGGGGCCTCCCGGAACACAATCGACGGATACAGCCGGGATCTGAGCCGGTATGCAGGGTTTGTCGGCGAAGGGAGGATCCGCGGGATCGGCGGGGTCGGGACCGAGGATCTGATTTCTTTTCTGGCGTCGCTGCAGCGGGAAGGGCTGGCGGCCAATTCAGTGAATCGCGCCCTGGCGGCCATCCGGGGGTTTTATAAATACCTCCTTCGGGAGAAAAAAGTGAATCATACCCCTGTGGCCCATATCGAACTGGCCAGGGTCTGGATGCGACTTCCCGACGTACTCAGCCGGGAAGAGATGGACCTTCTGCTGGCACAACCCGGCGCAACGACGCCGGCCGATCTCCGGGATGCATCTATGCTTGAACTCTTGTATGCGACCGGGATCCGGGTATCGGAGCTGATCGGGCTGACTGTAAACAGCATCAACTGGCAGGTAGGGTATCTGGTCGCCATGGGAAAGGGAGAGAAAGAGAGGATCGTTCCCGTAGGACGCACGGCGTATGATCGGGTCAAACATTATCTGGAAGGGGCGAGGCCTCTTCTTCTCAAAGGAGCGGAGAATGATCGCCTGTTTCTGAACCGTTCGGGGAAAGGAATGACCCGGCAGGGATTTTGGAAAATCGTGAAAAAGTATGCCGAGAAGGCAGGTCTGGGCAAAAGGGTTCATCCGCACACCTTCCGGCATTCCTTTGCCTCACACCTGCTGGAGGGAGGAGCCGATCTGCGTTCCGTGCAGATCATGCTGGGTCATGCCGACATCTCCACGACGCAGATCTATACGCATGTGACGCGGGAACGCTTGAAGGAGATCCACCGGAAGTTTCATCCCCGGGGGTGAAGACATATTTGTTCGATGGGGTGATCAAGAGCGGTCGAGAGGTCATAGCCTATGGAATATCAGTCGGGTAGAGCATCGAGACCTGTAAGGAAGGGGCGAAAATCGACGAAGATTTGGATCGTTGTTCTGATCCTTTTGATCCTGACCGCATGTGGTCTGGCCGTATTACACTATCCGGAAAAATTACAAGTAATCCCGGATGGATGGGAAAGGATTCGCAATACCTTTTCCTTCATCATTCTCGACCAGAAACCCCATTTCTATGCGCTCATTCTGGAGAAGAACGGGAAGGATTACCGCCTGACCTCACGGGATACGGTTGAGATCTCATACCGGGATGAATTTGTGATCAAGGAGATTTCGACGGATGTTCTCTTCGGCGGCGGGGTTGCCGCAGATATCGAAGGGATTGGGGGTAAGGATGATTCCCGAAAGCTCCTCAAGGGGATCGATCTCGTGGACAAGGCGGTTCTGACCGGCCGGAATGGCGCAGGGGAAAACAAGCCGGGCGGTTTTTCACTGCGGATTACCTATCATGGCGATGCGATTGCGGCCATTCCCATCCGGTTACAGATCA
>JAPLJW010000156.1 GCA_026388365.1 Deltaproteobacteria bacterium
GAACCATCCCCCCTATTACGTCGAGGAGTGCGTCTTCGTCCCCCTGGCCGAGGCCGTCAAGGCGGTCGTCCGAATCCCGGTGATCACCGTGGGACGGATCAAGAATCCCGTCACGGCGGACAGGATCGTTCGGGAGGGAAAAGCCGATCTGGTCTCTATGGGAAGGGCTCTTATCGCCGATCCCCGCCTTCCCGAGAAGGCCCGCGAGGGCCGCTTCGACGATATCACGCCCTGCATCTCCTGTAACCGTTGCGTTCAATACTTCCGAAAAGGGGGCATGCGCTGTGCCGTCAACCCGGAAGCGGGATTTGAGGAACCGTTCCGATTTGTAAGAACCGATCATCCCAAGCGGATCTGGATTGCCGGAGGCGGACCCGGCGGCCTCAAGACGGCCGAGGTTGCGGCCGGCCGCGGTCACCAAGTGACGCTGTTCGAGAAGACCCGTCTGCTGGGCGGCAAGATGAGGCTCGCTGCCGTGCCGCCGAAGAAGGACGGCCTGCTGGATTTTGTCAACTATCTGGAACGAAGGGTCAAGGCTGCGGGGGTGAAGATCGAACTGGGCAAGACGCTGACGGCTGCCATGGTGGAAGAGGGAAAGCCGGATGCGGTGATCGTCGCCGCGGGCGCCGTTCCGCTGCGTCCAAACTGGCCCGGCATGGAGGAGAGCGGCGCGATCTCCGTCGAGGAACTCCTGTCTCGGAAACCGGAGACGATCGGAGAGAGGATTCTGCTCATCGGCGCCGGGGGGGCCGGATCGGAGGCGGCCGATTACCTCTCGGAAATGGGCCGGAAGGTGACCCTGGTCGAGATGCTCGATTCGATCGCCGCGGAACTGGTCACCCACCTCCAGCACTACCTGAAGCTGAGGCTTGCATCCCAGGGGGTCGAGATCCTGACCTCGACGCGCGTGAAGGAGCTGGGAAATGGATCGGCGCTCATCGAAGATAAAACGGGCGAAAGGCGGATCGTCGGCTTTGACCTGATCGTCATCGCGGCGGGTTGGACACCGGACCAAAGCCTCCTGAAGGCGCTTCAGGGGAAGGTTACCGAACTGTATGTAATCGGGGATGCATCCAAACCGCGGGAGGCCCTTGAAGCGGTCTATGAAGGGGAGCAGCTGGCTGTAACCATCTGATACGGGCTATGGCACGGCCACTCCCGGGTGATCCCCCCCAGGCCGCACGGACCGGCCATTGAGCGGAAATACGATAAGGGAGTCTCAAGCAGATATGGAAACAGATAAAAAATATCTATTTACCAGCATCAAGACCACCAGAAAATCCGACAAGGCCTATCAGCAGCTTGTCGCCACGATCAACAACTGCCAGATCATGCCGGGCGAAAAACTCCCGTCCGAGCGGGAGCTCGCCGTGAAGCTCGGCATCAGCAGACAATCCACCCGGGAGGCGATCTATCGGGCGCAAAGCATGGGGCTCATCGATGTTCGGCCTGGTGAAGGCAGCTTTGTGGTCTCCTCCGCCCGGCAGATTCTGCAGGACCCCATGAGGGCTCTCTTGCAGGAGGAGGCCGGAAAGATCTTCGATTTCCTGGAGATCCGGCAGGTCATCGAGGGGTGGTGCGCCGCCAGGGCCGCGATCATGGCGACGGATGAGGATTTGGATAAAATCCGCTGCGCGCTGGAACAGATGCAGCAGATGGCCCTCACGGACAACCGGTGGGACAGGGAAGATACGGATTTCCATATGTCCATCGCCGCAGCCACAAAAAACGTGATCGCCATTCACATCATGCAGACCTTGAAAGAGAGCTTCGAGGACTATTTCCGGCTAAGGCTGACCACGATCCGGGAAGACAAAACGAAGAAGGGAATTTACCTGCAGCAGCATGAGGAAATCTACGAGGCCATCCGCCGGAAGGATTCCGATCTATCCCGGAGGAAAGTACTGGAGCATTTGCGGGTCATCGAAGAGGTCATCATCGAAGACCTGAGAAAGCAACAGTATCAGTGAAATGTAAGAATACATATCGGGGAGGATATTTATGAGATTCACAGATAAGGCGGTGCTGATCACCGGCGGAGGAAGGGGAATCGGAGCAGCGACGGCCCTCCTTTTTGCCGGGGAGGGGGCGAGGGTGGGAATTCTCGATCTTTCCGAGAAAAACTTCGCGGATGTCGTTCTGCAGGCAAAAAACCGGGGACTTTCCGTGAAGGGTTTCCCGGGGGATGTCGCCCAAAAGGATTCGATTGAACAGGCCCTGGACGCCTTCGTCCAAGAGTTCGGGCGGATCGATGTCCTGGTCAACAACGCCGGGATTTCCATTTCGACCCCTTTTATGACCAAGACGGCCGAAGAGTGGGAAAGGACATTACGAATCAACCTGATCGGCGTCTTTCTGTGCGCCCAGGCGGCGGCCAGGTACATGCTGAAGCAAAAATCGGGAAAGATCATCAATATTTCCTCGATCCGGGGGATCGACCATTGCGGTCGGGCGGGGGTCATCGATTACTGCGCCTCCAAAACCGCGGTCATAGGACTTACGAAAACCATGGCCAAGGAACTGGCCCCTTACATCAACGTCAATACCGTGGCCCCCGGCCACACCAAAACGGAGATGACCAACTCCCTGCCGGAAGAGGTGAAAAGGAACATGATCGAGGGTTCCTATCTCAAACGGATGGCCGAACCGGAGGAGATCGCCAAAGCCATTGGCTTTCTTGCCTCCTCGGATGCGGACTTCATCACCGGTCAAGTCCTGTTGGTGGATGGTGGATTCAGCCTGAAGCAGACCTGACGTTTTCAAGCTGCGAAGGCATTGAAAGCGACAAGCGGTCAATCAGGATCCGGACAGACATTTCGATAAAGGAGACGGCAGGTGGCGGGAATCAGATTAACCAACTTGATCAAACGATACGGAAAGTTCGAAGCAGTCAAGAATGTGAATCTGGAGGTGGAGGACGGCGAGTTCACGGTCCTCGTCGGACCGTCCGGCTGCGGAAAGTCCACCACGCTCCGGATGATCGCAGGCCTCGAAGACATATCGGATGGGGAGATCCACATCGGGGAGAAACTCGTTAATGACCTGGCGCCGAAGGACAGGGATATCGCCATGGTGTTCCAGGAATACGCCCTGTATCCCCATATGAACGTCTACAACAACATGGCCTTCGGGCTCCGCATGAGGGGGTTCGCCAAAGACGAGATCGCGCGGAGGGTTCGGGAAGCCGCGGATATACTGGGAATGGAGGATCTCCTCCACAGGAAACCCCGTGAGCTTTCGGGCGGCCAGAGGCAGAGGGTCGCCCTGGGCAGGGCGATCGTCAGAAAACCGGTGGTGTTCCTCTTCGACGAACCGCTCAGCAATCTGGACGCCAAACTCCGCGTCCACATGCGGGCGGAACTGATCAAACTCTACAACAGGCTCAAGACGACCATCGTTTACGTTACCCACGATCAGGTGGAGGCCATGACGATGGGCACCAAGATCGTCATCATGAAGGACGGAGAGATCCACCAGGTCGGCAAACCCATGGAGGTCTTCAAGCGGCCGGTCAATCAGTTTGTGGCCAGTTTCATCGGAAGCCCGGCCATGAATTTCTTCGATTCCACGATTATGGCCGACGGAGACCGTCTCATCGTCGATGCCGGCTGCTTCAGGGTCCGGATCCCCGTCTCCATGCAATCCGTCTATCAGCCGTACCTGGGCAAGGACGTCATCTTCGGCATCCGCCCCACGGACATCCATGGTCCTGAAGTGGTCAAGGATGAGGCTGACATGTCGCCGATCGACACACATGTGGAGGTCGTGGAGCCCCTCGGATCGGAGATCCTACTTTTGGTCAAATGCTGCAACAGCAGCTTCCTGGCCATGGTGGATCCCGAGATCGAGATCAAAACAGGGCAGTTGCTCCGTCTCAATTTCAATATGGCAAAAATGCACATTTTCGAGAAGGATACACCCCAACGAAGATTGGGCGTCTAATGGTTCGATCGTCCGGACCCGGCCGTCGGCGGCATCGCCGTTTCAAAAATAGGTCGGCAGGGGATCGGCAAAAGCAAAAAGGGGATTGAATATGCCATACGGGTATAACGGCAAGATATTGAGGGTGGATTTGACCACCGGGGCGATGAAGACGGAGGAGCCCGGGGAGATCGTTTACCGCACCTATCTGGGAGGCGGGGGGTTGGCTTCCTACTATCTGCTTCGAGAGCTCAAGCCGGGGATCGATCCGCTGTCGGCCGACAATATTCTGATCTTTGCATCCACTGTGATTTCCGGGGCGCCGATCGCCGGGATGACCCGCTTCACCGTGGCGGCCAAGTCGCCCCTGACGGGGGCATACGGGGAGGCGGAGGCCGGCGGTTTCTGGGGTCCGGAATTGAAGTTTGCCGGTTTCGATGCCGTGATCATCACGGGAAAGGCGGAAAAGCCCTCGTACCTGTGGATCAACGACGGCAAGGCCGAGATCCGGTCGGCGGAGAAGATCTGGGGGCTGGAGACAGGTCCGGCGCAGGATGCGATCAAGGCAGATGTTGGCGAAAAACGGGCGCGGATGGCCCTGATCGGTCCGGGCGGGGAAAACTTGGTTCGCTAC
>JAPLJW010000101.1 GCA_026388365.1 Deltaproteobacteria bacterium
CCCGCCCTGCATGGCCGCAAGCGACGTCCCGACGCTCGCCGAAACCACGGAGATGAGAAACGACTGGGGTCTCATTGCCATCCACAATGTCTTGATCATTCCCTATCTCTCCCGGCGGACCACTCACCAACCGCAAAATAGCCGTTTACGGCACCTTAGCGATCCGGAATCGGAAAGTCAATTTGAAACAGGCGGACAAGCACGATCCTCATAAAACAGGATAGGACCCGTGATGATCAGCCGTTTGGAGGCCACCCTTCGGATGCCTCTTCCTGCCCCATCTCGATCAGACGCCGTTTTGTCTGTCGTTTCTTCCGCATGTACCCGTAAATGAAGATGAGGGCCGCAATGAACCAGAGTGCCGAGACGCTGGTGATGATCGGGATCCAGGAGACGCGGAGTTTGAGATAGACCAGCCATCGTTCCTCCAGGTCGGCGAGAGTCATCCCCGTCCCCCGCCGGAGCGCCCCCTCCAGATCCCCGTAGCGGGTATAGTCCCGGATCAGGCGATGGAAGGCCTCCCGACCCACCTTGTTGATCAGGAAGGAGACGAACATGAAACTCTCCGCATAGGCCAGTTCGGCCGGCCCCTCCTCCGCCGGAAACGACAAGGTGAGAACGGGCAGCGGGATCAGCCGGTCCATCAGGGAGGCCCTCGTCAGAACGGAGATCCGGGAAAAAGTCCACTCCCGCGCCTCGTAGATGGCGAGCCCCTCGTTGAGCCAGACCGGAACCCTCACCCCCGCGAGGGCGCGACCCAGGGCGATATGGCTGAATTCATGTGCAAAAACGTCGAGCACGTCGATCCGGCTTCCTTTGACGGCCCGCGGTGCTCGCAGGACAATCAGATTCTCCCCGGGATAGGCCACACCGACCGCCCAGAGGGGAATCCATGTCCCTCTGGGCTGCGCCTCCCGGAAAGCCTCGATGGTCGGACAGAGGCGGATCTCCGTCCTGCCGGAAAAATCGACGCCGATGTCGGCGATGATCCGTTTCCGGATACGGAGAGATTCGTGTTCCAGTTCCGCGGCGATCCGTTCGTCGCCAGCCGTGTAGCGGATCACGAAGCTACCGTTTTCCATCCGGAACTCCCCGGCGGTGGGGGTTGACCCTGTCATGAAAGTGAGCAGCAGGAAGACGACGACCGCAGGTACGGCTTTTCTCATTTTATGACCGATTCATCTTTGACGAACTCGTAAAAAGTCGTCACCCCGGCGAACCCCGGACCCCGTATCAGGTACGGGGCTGTCCGGGGCAGGCGCCGGGGTCCAGTGCTTTTTTAACCATCTGATATTTCTGGATACCGGCTTTCGCCGGTATGACGTTTGTGGTGGATTTTCGATTTTTTACGAGGCCGTTATCTTTACGGCTTCGGGAAACCTTCGATGGCCTTCAGCGCCCTGGCGATCTCCTCGTCGGGGAGCTGATACGGGATCAGCTTTCCGGTGAGATAGGCATCATAAGCCGCCATATCGACCATCCCGTGGCCGCTGAAATTGAAAAGGATTGTTCGCTCCTTTCCCTCCGCCTTCGCGCGCCGCGCCTCCGCGACGACCGCCGCGATGGCGTGGTTGGTCTCTGGAGCGGGGATGAAGCCCTCGGTCCGCGCCCATTGAACACCGGCCTCAAAGGTCTCGATCTGGTCGTAGGCCGTGGCCTCGATCAGCCCTTCCCGGAGGAGATGGCTCACGATCGGCGCCATCCCGTGATAGCGGAGCCCTCCGGCGTGGATTGGCGCGGGCACATAGTCATGGCCGAGGGTGTACATCGGCAGCAGCGGCGTCTTCTTCGCCAGATCGCCGAAATCGTAGGCAAAGGGCCCCCTTGTCATCGTCGGGCAGGAGGCCGGTTCGGCCCCGACGACCCGCACCTGCTTCCCATGGATCTTGTCCCGGACGAAGGGGAGCGCGATTCCGGCGAAGTTGCTTCCGCCGCCGGCGCAGCCGATCACCACGTCGGGATAGACCCCGATCTTCTCAAACTGTTTCTGCGCCTCCAGGCCGATGATCGTCTGGTGGAGCAGGACGTGGTTCAGGACGCTTCCCAGGGAATAACGGGAATTCTCCCGGGAGACCGCGTCCTCCACCGCCTCGCTGATCGCGATCCCGAGGCTCCCCGGGGAGTCGGGATGTTCGGCCAGAACCTGCCGCCCCGCCTCGGTCCGGTCGCTGGGACTCGGGATGCACTCGGCGCCCCAGGTGTTCATCATCATCCGCCGGTAGGGTTTCTGCTCATAGCTCACCCGGACCATGAAGACGCGGCATTCCAGACCGAACATCTTGCAGGCCATCGCCAGGGCGCTTCCCCACTGGCCGGCGCCGGTCTCCGTGGAAAGCCGTTTCACGCCGAAGGCCTTATTGTAGTAAGCCTGCGCAATGGCGGTGTTCGGTTTGTGGGAACCGGCGGGGCTCATTCCCTCGTTCTTGTAATAGATCTTCACCGGGGCGTCTAAGAGCTTCTCGAAATTCACCGCCCGGCAGAGAGGGCTGGGCCGCCAGATCAGATATTTCTCGATGACCTCGCCGGGGATGTCGATCCACCGCTCCCGGCTCACCTCCTGCTCGATGAGGTTCATCGGGAAGATCGGCGCCAGATCTTCCGGCCCGACCGGCTTCCCCGTCCCCGGATGGAGGGGCGGACTCATGGGTTTGGGCAAATCCGCCTGGATGTTGTACCATTGCTTCGGCATCTCAAAATCCGATAGAACTACCTTGGTCTGTTCCATAATGTGCCTCCCTTTTATGTGGTAGTCAACTCTGCATCACCTCGCGGGCGATGACAATCCGCTGGACTTCCGAGGTCCCCTCATAGATCGTGGTGACCCGGGCGTCCCGGTAGAGCCGCTCCACCTTGTATTCCTTCATGTAGCCGTAGCCGCCGTGAATCTGGACGGCGCGGTAGGCCGCACGGTTCGCCATTTCGGAGGAGATGAGTTTCGCCATCGACGCCTCCTTCGTAAAGGGGAGCCCCTGATCCTTCCGGTCGGCGGCGCAGAGGGTGAGCCAGTGGGCCGCCTCGATCTCCGCGGCGGTATCGGCGATCATCCACTGGATCGCCTGGAATGAACCGATGTTCTTGCCGAACTGCTTGCGCGTCTTCGCATACTGGATCGTCTCATAAAGGCAGGCTCGGGCGATTCCGAGGGATTGGGAGGCGATTCCGATCCGGCCGCTGTCGAGGGCGACCATCGCGATCGTGAATCCGATCCCCTCCTTCCCCAGCAAGTTCTCTTTCGGGATCCGGCAGTCGTCGAAGAGGAGTTCTACCGTGTCCGAGGCGCGCAGCCCCATCTTTTCCTCGCTCCGGCCGATCCGGAACCCTGGAGTCCCCTTGGTCAGGAGAAAAGCGGAAAGCGCCCGGTTCGACTTTTCGGATCCCGTCCGGGCGATCAGAACGATCACGTCGGCGAAAGAACCGTTGGTGATGAAGATCTTCGAGCCGTTGACCCGATAGTGGTCGCCGCGGTCCTCCGCGCGCGTCGTCATGCTTCCGGGGTCGGAACCCGCCTCCGGTTCCGTGACGGCGAAGGCGCCCAACATCTCCCCTTGGGCAAGCGGCACCAGGTAGCGGCGCTTCTGCTCCTCGCTCCCGAATTTGAGGATCGGATCGGAGGAGAGGTTCGTCACCGACATCGTCACCGCTGTGGAGGCGCAGACGTAGGCGATCTCCTGGAGGGCCAGGGAATAGCTGACCGCCCCCGCTCCCGCGCCGCCGTATTCGGCGGGGATCATCATCCCCATGAGCCCGAGGCCGCCCATCTTTTTGATCGCCTTTTCCGGAAAAGTCTCATCCCGGTCCCATTTTCCGGCGAAGGGCTCCAACTCTTTTTTCGCGAAGTCGCGGGCCATCAGCCGGATCATCTCCTGTTCCTGGGTCAATTGAAATGACATCGCATCCTCCTCAGGGCACGTAGACGACGACCAGCAGTTCCGCGGCCTCCGGATTGGGGTTGCTCAGCTTGTGGTGGAGGGCGGAGTTGAAATGGATGCTTTCCCCCTGGGCGAGCCGGGTGACGTTCTCACCGATCTGGATGGTGATCCCCCCCCTGAGGACGAAGTCGAACTCCTCCCCTTCATGGTGAAACTCCACCCCCTTGTGTTCGGTGTGGGGGTCGATCGTGACCAGGTAGCCCCGCAGGTGCTTGTCCGGCCCCGGTTTGCTGAGCGGGGTGTAGGCATAGGAATCGACCCGCTTCTTGTGACTTTTGGAGCGACGCTTCGTCGCCAGGACCTCCTCCTGCGTCTCCAGTTCGTCCATGTTCAGCTTCAGGACACGGCTGAGCTGGAGGACGAGGGAAACCGGCGGCACGGTCCGATCCTCTTCGACCCCGGCAAGGATCTCCGGCAGGTACCCCGTTTCCAGGGCAAGGTCCTCGATGCTCATTCCCATCTTCTCCCGGCCGGCCTTCATCCGCTGGCCGAGGGAGGTCTTCTCCATTTTTTTTCTGGCCATTTGACGCCTCCTTAGATTTCCTTCGCCGGATTGCCGACACAAGCCGACACCGGCAATCAAGCCGGCCGCCGGAACGGACCGAAACACGAAAACGCGTCCCGGGATGTTTCCGCCTTTACATGAAAAGGCCTTTGACATAAACCGTCATACAACCTATACTAACCGAGTATTTTTGTAAAGCCCTGGGGCAGAATCGCTTGCAGCCGCAGTCAGGCGCCTTCCGCGAATCATCCCGGAAAGGCCGGGTAAGCGTTTCATCGACCCATAACATGGACAGGCATCCGATCAAGCAGGAGATGACTATGAACGAGTTTCACGTGGCAACCGCACTCTTTGAGCGCATCGGCAAGTACGGCGACCGTACCGCGATTCGGTACCGCCAAGACGACCTCTGGCAGGAGATCTCATGGAACAGCCTCGGCGAACAGATCCGGGCGGCGGCCAAGGGATTGCTGGCGATGGGTGTCAAAGAAGGCGAAATGGTCAGCATCTTTTCCCAGAACTGCCCGGAGTGGATTGTCGCCGACTACGCGATCCTCTGCCTTCGGGGCGTTTCCGTCCCGATCTATGCCACCAACACGCCGAAGCAGGCCGAATACGTCGTAGATGAAGCGGAAATCGGCATCGTCTTCGTAGGAGCCCAGGAGCAGTACGACCACATCCGCGCCATGCACGGCGGCTCCCCCAAACTCAAAAGGATCATTGTCTTTAACGACAGCGTCAAACTCGCCGGTGCGGCAAACGCCGTCTATTTCAAGGATTTTCTGGAAGAAGGCCGGCGGGCCGGCGGGGATGCCGCGATCGACGAGCGGCTCAAGCACGCTTCCATGGACGATCTGGCGACCCTGATCTATACCTCGGGAACAACCGGGGAACCCAAAGGGGTCATGCTCCACCACGCCACCTTCTACCACTCCTTCATCGCCCACAAAAAGCGGCTGGAGGTGAGCGACCGGGATGTCTCCCTGTGCTTCCTTCCGCTGTCCCACATCTTCGAACGGGCGTGGACCCATTTCGCGCTGAGCCAGGGGATGGTCGTCAACATCTGCGACAATACCGCCAAGATCGTCGAATACATGCAGCAGGTGAAGCCGACGATCATGTGCGCCGTTCCCCGCTTCTATGAGAAGATCTATTCGACGGTCTTCGAAAAGCTGGAGAGTGCGCCACCCGCGAAAAAGAGGCTTTTTATGTGGGCGATCGGCGTCGGCGAGCAGGTCTTCCTGCTTACGAAGGAACAACTGCCGGTTCCGCCCATCCTGAAGATCAAGCACAAGATCGCCGTGGCCCTGGTGCTGAAGAAGATCCAGGGGGTCGTCGGCGGCCGCATCCGCTTCTTCCCCTGCGCCGGGGCGCCCCTCTCGAAGAAGATCGAGGAGTTCTTCCATGCGGCGGGGGTAACCATCGCCTACGGCTACGGCCTCACCGAGACCTGCGCCACCGTAACCTGCCATGAGAAGTACCATTTCCGCCCCGGCACCGTCGGGAAGCCGATCCCCGGCGTTCTGGTGCGGATCGGCGAGGCCGGTGAAATCCAAGTGAAGGGAGGAACGGTCACGAAGGGCTACTATAAAAAGCCGGAGGCGACCGCGGAGGCGTTCACCGCGGACGGCTGGTTCCGGACCGGAGACGTGGGTGTCATCGAAGACGGCTATCTGTCGATCACCGACCGGATCAAGGACCTGATGAAGACCTCGGGCGGGAAATACATCGCCCCGCAGCTTGTCGAAACCCTGATCGGAAACGACTATTACGTGGATCAGGTCTCGATCATCGGCGATCTTCGACAGTACGTGACGGCCCTCATCGTTCCCGCCTTTGACCCGCTGGAGGAGCACGCCCGGAAGAACGGCATCGCCTTCTCCTCCCGCGAAGAGCTGATTCAAAACCCCGAGATCATCAAATTCTTCGAAAAACGGATCCGGGAGAACACGAAGGAGCTGGCCCGTTATGAGACGGTCAAAAAGTTTCATCTTCTCTCCCGTGCCTTCACACAGGAGGCGGGCGAGATCACCCCAACCATGAAGCTCAAACGCAAGGTCATCAATCAGAATTACCAGGATCTAATCGAGAAGATGTACGAATGATAATGGATTTGATCGTCTCGATCATCGGCACCGTTCATCCCGACCGCCGCTTGCGGTCGGGATGAACACCGAGTTCACGGGCACCGGCAAGCAGCCAGTGAAATGAAGGGTTTATGCCGTACTGTCGTTGTTCCAAGAATCCGTTCTGTTCTTGGAATGCTTATAGGTACCGACGAACATTCTTGCGATAGCTAATCTATTGTTCACCGAACTTATTTTATAGAAATACCTCCTCGGCAAGGATGATCTCATGATGAACCGTGAGCGCTATGATGACCGGTATCCAGTTGATGGGGCATCGGACATAGAGCAGAACTCCTTCATTGGTCTCCGCCTGTGCCCAGCGAAAAGCTGAGCCGGAGCAGCCTCATGGGCTGCGATCGGCCGTATTACCCTGTTAGCCATTTGCCAAGAACCCTTCATGAAACAGAACAATGCCTTTTGGAACCTTTTCGGTAAATGGCAAGGCAAAGAAAACTTCTTGAGGGACTCCCTCGTAAACCAGTTCTGGAAAATTCTGGAAACCTAACCGCTTATAGTAGGCAGGATGACCCACAAGAACGCAACCTTGGCCGCCCAACTTTTTCAATAAAGACAACCCTTCACCGATAAGAGAGTTTCCAATTCCTTTTTTTTGATATTCCGGCAATACAGAAACCGGGCCGAGGCCATACCAGCCTATTGCACCGTCAGATACTGTTACCGGCGAGAAAGCTATATGGCCTATCACTTTTCCGTTAACCTCTGCGACCAACGAAATGGTTAACGCATTGGCATTACGTAATGCATTTATGATGTATTGTTCCGTGTGGTTACTAATTGCAAGATTCTGGAAGGCGGCTTTCGTGACTGCGGTTATTGCTGCCATATCTGAAATTGTTTCATTTCTTATGATCATTTAAACCTCCATATTTTTCTATTCTTATGAAGGCTAACGAAATGATCAGCGGCGGCTGTAAGCCGTCCGCTGGATTAATTTGTTCGATGCTTTTTCATTATTCTCCTTTTTTATGGTGTGTTTAGAAGTTCTTCATAAGTAGTTAAGCCGGTTGTCTTCGCGGCAATTTCAGTAAGGGGTACAATATCCGCCCGGTCGATATACCGAAGCGCGAATTTGCGATTCAGGGCCATAAACTGCTTGAGGCCGACGGATACTCGATTCAGATAAGAATAAAGCCCTAAAGCTCCAGTCGGGATATTCAACGTCTCGTTGCCATAGTCAGCCTTGAGAAGGCGAAAGTCAGCGAATATTTCATCGACGCTCGAACCAAAGCGGGCATATTCTTTGGGTACGGAACCGTTCCGGAGTGCCTCTCCTACTTGCCGTCCTACTGTAGCAGCTGCCATGGCAGCGCGGCCAATGGCTATCATGCGAACGTATGGCGCTCCGAGCGCCAGGCCTTTGTAGACTTGATCCTCGGTCGCGAAACCGCCAGCAATCGCTATCGGTGGTAGCGGCTTTCGGGCCTGTTCAAATCCGCGCAAAATACGATAAATAATGGCCTCAAGCATGACCGTTGGCATGCCCCATTCGTTCATCATCTTGGCTGGACTGTGGCCGGTTCCACCGCCTGCTCCGTCGAGGGTTACCAGATCAATACCAGTTTCCGAAGCGATCCCAAGAATAGTGGCGATGTCCCGAGGGTCGAAAGGGCCTGTCTTGAAACAGATGCGTTCGGCGCCCAGCTTCCGCAGTTTTGCGACCCGCTGTATAAGATTTTCGGGAGTCCACATCGGAAGCTTGCCGATTTTCTCGAACACGGGTCCGACTCCTCTTGCATAGGCCTCGGCGACTGTGGGGTCTGTCGGATCCGGCAGGATGATGTAACCGAGAGCTTTAAAACGAAGCGCGTCCTCGATTTTCGGGACACGACCCATGCCCTGGATCCCTTTGGCGGCCTGGCCGAATTTCAGTTCTACGGATTTTACGCCAAGCCGTTCAATAGCGTACTCGAGTACTCCGTGATATTCATCGTCAAAGTTCGCCTGAAGTATGATATCTCCGAAGCCATGCTCGTAACGCCTGAATGTAGATACCATCTCATCTATCAACGGTGACTTGATAACCCGATGACCGCTGACGACAAGCCCTTTGTCCTTTGCGATTACATCCTCGCCGATGACCACGGGCACGCCGGAAATTGCGGCTCCGGCAAAGTATTCTTTCCAGGCCAATTTGGCCATAGCCGGGAGGATAAAGGGAGCCTTGACGGGAACCGCGTGAACAACGCCGAAAGAGGAAGAGATATCGGCGTTCGGGTAACTTGCTTCGTATGGATCGGAGGGAAGCCCAATCGCCCCGAATACCCTGCCGTTAATATTGAAGTGGGAAAAATCGAGGGGATAGCGCTTCTCGGAAGCGAACTGGTTTTTGTCAGCCGAGAAGGGCAGGATAGCTTCCGAACCGCGTACCGCCGAAAGGCCGATCTCGCAAGGGCCGACGCAATCGGCAGTACAGACGGCGCACATCCCGGAGACATCGGCAACATGGCTAGGATTCCGCAACTGGGTATTGGTAATCGGGCTACCGAGGTCGGGACTGAAATGCATTTCAAGCACCTCCATTATGGGATATTGACAAGTTTATTTGTATAATCTTCTTCATTTTAAGCATAGCAAGGACGCCGAACACTCTTAGCGAACTCAGCCCACTCAGCCACTTTTTTCATTATCGCGCCGCAGGCGTCCATCGAACGTTTGAGCTCAAGCCACGACCCGTCAGGGCCGTCGCGCCTGCAGCGAATCGTTAGCGGAATGCGAGCTGAAGCCACGCGCCTTTGCCGCAAGTGCAGGGGCGAGCAGCATGAACATCATTCCAAAGATCATGAGCCGGCCCTCCACGACGTTATAGTCGGAGAAAATGCGCTCCTGCGAATAGCCAAACGCCAAACCTAGGCTCACCTCAAAAATGGCCATGAGCACCATCCAAAACGCCCCAACCTTTAATTGTTCAGAAAACGTTCTCGCACCGATCCAACGGATACAAGCCCATGCAACGGCAAAGATGATGAGACATCCGACCAGCATTCCAACCTGGTGCGCTCGCAAGTCGCCTATCACTGGCAATATAGAGATACTTCGGAGAATTCCGTGGATTGATTCCGCAACCGCAATAAAGAACCATGTTGTGAATGCTCTTGGCCAATTCATCGGAATTCCCTCATTCTGCTAGCGCAGAAATCAGCCGGAGAGTAGCGATCGGTTGTATTGAGTTTGTTACGCAATTATTTCATTCAATCCTTCTATGGCCTGATTCAACTCTTCCAGAGATATTTTGCCAATAACTTTTCCAACTCTTTCTAAAGACAGGGTTCGGATTTGACTAATTTTAAGCCATGATTTCTTGGGTAAATTTGGAGATTTCAGTTTAAGGGTTAATGGGAATCCAGCTTTTTGTGGTTGGCTTGTAATAGCCACGGCTATAACTGTACCTGAGCTTTCATTAAAAATGTCGTGGCTCAGAATGAGCACAGGCCGCAAGCCTGCCTGTTCATGACCTCGCACGGGATTCAAATCCGCCCAGCGAATTTCACCCCTCAATATTCTGGCCATTGGCTCGCATCCTCAGCTAATCCTTCTTCCGCCATAGCTTTTTCAAATTTCGGATCGAGTTTGGCGCATTCAATAGATAGCCGACTGCGCTTCATTCTGGCTAGTTTTTCGCGCACAGCATCACAAATTGCCTGGCTGCGATTTTGAAAATAACTCTCCTCAACCAGTCTATCCAATTCGCCGATAAATTCGGCGTCCAGTGTAATTGCTATTTTTGCTTTTCCCATAATCAACCTCCTTTAGTGGTATTCCATTATATCATACCAATGAAAAGAGCAGCAAATATAATTTTGTATTTTTTCAGTGTAACGCCCGAATTAAGCCGCGCCGCGAAGCGGCGTCGGCTTGAATGAGTTGTTAGGCATGATTGGATTTTCCCCACTTTCTGAGTCGCCCGGTAATCCCCTCATCACCGCTTCATCAGCGCGAACACACCCCAGCCCAGGTATTCACGCGTGTAAGCGGCGTAGCGCTCGGGTTCCGAGGTCAGTTTGGCTCGAACATCTTTCGCAAACTCGTCGTCGGGATTGGCTTCAA
>JAPLJW010000212.1 GCA_026388365.1 Deltaproteobacteria bacterium
CCAGAACCTTTTTATCCAATTGGATCTTTTTGAACGGGTCGATGATCTCCGTTTCGATCCCCAGCCGGCGACCCAGATCGGCAACCAGTTCGGGAATCAGGGCTCCGCCGCCGGACACGAGAATTTTACTGATGGTTTCCGCGCCGAACGTGGAACGGAAATAGTCCACCGACCGCTCGATTTCGGAACAGATCGGATCCGCATAGGCGATCAGTCCCTCGCGGAATGTCTTCCGGGTCTGTTCGTCGTCTCCTTTTCCACTGATCTTGAACTTTTCCGCCTCATGCAAAGAAACGCCGAGATTTGCGGCAAGCGCCTCGGTGACGGAATTGCCGCCGAGGGTAAAGTCCCGCGTGAAGATCGATACCCCGCCCTTCATCGCATTGAGGTTGGTTATGCTCGCCCCGATGTTGATGAGAATAACCACATCGTTCTCGTCGAAATCGTAATTTTCCTCATACATGGTTTCAAGGGCAAAGGAATCGACATCCATGATCACCGGGATCAGTCCCGCCGCGTGGATGGCCTCCGTATAACCTTCGATGATCTCTTTCTTGGCTGCGACGATGAGGACTTCCATCTGACTGGGGTTGTATGCATTTTCTCCGAGGATCTGAAAATCGTAGTCCACCGCGGACATGTCGTCGAAGGGCAGATACTTCCCCGCTTCATCATGGATGAGGGCCCGAAGTTCTTCCTCATCCATCTGCGCGAAGGTCGCCTTCTTCACGATCACGGCGTGCCCGGAGATGGAGGTGACGATCTTTTTCCGCTTGCAGCCGGACTGTTTGTAGAGTTCTTTGATGGTTGCGGTCAGGGCTTCCGGCTCCACCACGGCGCCGTCGACGATCACGCCCTTGTCCAGGGGCACCTGGGAAAAAAGGCTGAGGATGCGGCCTTTGGGGCTATCCACTATCTCCGCAAGCTTGATGCAACTGGAGCCGATGTCCAGCCCGGCCAGTTGCTTTCCCGTTGAAAACAAGTCATTGATGTCAATCATGCGGTCACCGTCTCGAGATAAAAAGGTATAGACCCGTCTCCTGCGGCAGAGGCGGAAGCCTTATTGCGCCGTGCGGTAAACCAGATCTCCTTTTTTAACCATGCCCAGTTCGCTTCTCGCCATCATCTCGACATAGGACAAATCATCGCGCAAAAGTGTGATATTTTTTTTTAGTGCGTTGTTTTCGAGGGTCATCTCATGATTGATCTTCTTCAGGGCCATCATTTTCTCCTTCATCCGGAAATTATCGATGAGTCCCCTGTCCCCGAAGGTGATCAGGGCGCTCATGAGCAAGACAAAGGCGATGAGATACCTGCCGACCTTCATTCTTTCGATTCCCCACAGCCCCGCAGTAAACAATCAATAAGAGAACGCGATATAAATATACACAAAAAAACGAGGCATTGCAAGACTTAATTTCATGTATGTCGCGTCCCGCCTCGATAAGGGAAAAGCGCGAGCCAAATATACACAAAAAACAAGGTTATGCAAGACCATTTTTCATGCATGCCCCGTCCCGCCTTAGCAGGCGGTTGGACTCAGACGGAGGGAAGGCCCTGTTGCGGTTCCCCCAGGAGGAAATCGCCCCTTTCAATCCACTCCTTCAGGATATTCGCGATCTCCCTGGCCTTGCAATAACTCGACAGGGGCGCCGTGGAGATCTTCTGCCCGCTCAGCATGATCGTCCCGCTCCGGAGTTCCCCGTAGCTGACCTCGCCGAGACTCTTGGCCACCCCTTTCGGATAATCCATGCTGTAGTCATAGACCTGGGTGTAGAGATCCTCATCCTTCACCGCCGTGTGGCGGGCCATCTCTTCATTCAGCACGGGAATGGGAATGCCGATCCCGACGTACAGGGAAACGCCGTAGCCCAGGATGCTTGCGCCGGCCAGCCATTCCGGGCTCATCTCCTTGAGGTTGCCGATCGTGGCGATCGTCCCGGCGCCTTCCCGCGGGACCCCGTTTTTGCCCCGGCGGGCGTTGGGATTGTGCTGCGTTCCCGGCCAGGCCACGAAACCCTGGGCGCCGCCCAGGAAGATCCGGGTCCCGATGCCGATCGTTTTGTAGTAGGGATCGTTGAACAGGGGGCTCAACTGACCCGACGTCGCGTAATTGGCGTTGGCCATGCGCGGCCGGAGCATGCCCATGTAGGTGTAGATGGTCTTGTCCGAAATGTTCACGGCGCAGTTGTAGTTCTGATAGGCGTTGCGGGGGTTGAAGAGGATCGCGTCACGGAGATCCTGAAGGGTGATGTTCCGCTCGTGCCGCCTGGCCGGATAACAGTCGGTGCCGTAGCTTTCCGCCCGCAGCCGGATCACATTCCCGGCAACCAGGTCCTGAAGGACATGACCGCCGCCGTAGTGGAATTCACCGGGATAGACGCTGTTCAG
>JAPLJW010000167.1 GCA_026388365.1 Deltaproteobacteria bacterium
ACGGCGAAGGATGAGGGAAACGCAGCAGACGGATGTTTTTCAACAGCCTGCTGTTACGCCATCAGCGCGACGAAAGCGTCGTTCAAATCCGCATCCGGCTTTCCCGGGCAGCTCCCGCGGATGATCTCCTCCGGGCTCCCGGAGGCCACGATTTTCCCCTCATTGATCATCACGATCCGCCCGCAGTGGCGCGCCTCATCCATGTAGTGCGTCGTGACGAAAACGGTGATCCCCTCCCCGGCGATCCGGCCGATGAAGTCCCAGAAGTGGCGCCGGGTGATCGGATCGACGCCGGAGGTCGGTTCGTCGAGAAAGAGGATCTGCGGCCGGTGGAGGAGGGCGCAACCCAGGGCGAGGCGCTGGCGCAACCCCGGCGGGAGGTCCCGCGTCAGGCGGTCGCGCGCCTCCGTCAGCCGCGTCATGTCGAGGACCCTGGCGCTCCGTTCCGCCCACTCCTTCTCCGGCACGCGGTACACCCCGAGGTAGAATCGAAGGTTCTCGAAGGGTGTCAGGTCCTCGTAGAGGGAAAACTTCTGGGACATGTAGCCGATGGCGTGCTTGACCTGCTCCGCCTCCGTGACAATGTCGTAGCCCGCGACCTTGGCCTCACCCGACGTGGGGGTGAGGATCCCGCAGAGCATCCGGATCGTCGTCGATTTTCCGGAGCCGTTCGACCCGAGGAAGCCGAAAATCTCGCCGGGACGAACCGAAAAGGAGATTCGGTCCACGGCGGTAAACGCCCCGAAGTGTTTTTCGAGCTCCCGGACGACGATGGTCCCCGTGTTAAGGTTTTCGGCAAGGGTCATGACGGCGGACCTTCCTGTCCCGTTTTGAAGGCATCCTGCGCCAGGTCCGCGTCCGCCTCACGGATCCTCTCGATGATCGCCTCCTCCAGGTTCGGAAAACGGGAGCGGATCTCCGCGGGGGTTTCCGTCGCCAGGAGTTCCGCCCGGTGCATGAGGCCCAGCCGGTCGCACCGCTCCCCCTCGTCGAGGTAGGCCGTGGAGACGAGGATGGTCATCCCTTTTTCCCGCATCCGGCCGAGGATCTCCCAGAACTCCTGGCGGGAGACGGGATCGACGCCGTTCGTCGGTTCGTCGAGGATTAGGAGTTTCGGCTCATGGACGAGGACGCAGGCGAGGCCCAATTTCTGTTTCATCCCGCCGGAGAGCTTTCCCGCCAGCCTGTCGGTGAAGGCGAGGAGGTTGGAGAAGCCGAGGTAGAGGGCCTTCCGCGCCTTCCGCTCCGTGCCGCGGATCCCGAAGATGTTCATGAAAAAGTCGATGTTCTCCTCGACCGTAAGATCCTGGTAGAGGCCGAAACGCTGGGGCATATAGCCGATCCGGTCCTTGACGGCCGCCCGGTCGGCGACGACATCCAGACCATCGATCGTGATCCGGCCCGCGGCGGGTTTGAGCATCGTTGCCGCCATCCGGAGGAGGGTGGATTTTCCCGCCCCGTCGGAGCCGACGAGGCCGAAGATCTCCCCCCGTTCGGCCGCGAGCGAAACGTCGCGCACCGCGGCGGTCATGCCGAAACGGCAGGAGACCCCCTCGATCCTGACGAACGAATCTTCTGCCTTTTTCCCTTCGGTCGCCGGCGCGCCGGAAACGGCCGGTTCAGCGTAACCAGGCATCGGCGGGCATTCCTGACTTGAGTTCCAGACCGGGGTTGGGGATGGAGACCTTGACGAGATAGACCAGTTTCACCCGCTCCTTCTTCGTCTGGATGATTTTGGGCGTGAATTCCCCCTCGGGGGAGATGAATGTGACCGTTCCCGCGAAAATCTTATCGGGGAAGGTGTCAACGCGGACCTCTGCCTTTTGGCCCGGTTTCACCTTGCCGATTTCCGTCTCATCCACGAAGATCTTGAGATCGACCATCGCGAGCTGGGAGAGGGTCAGGACCTCCCGTCCCGGCGTAACCACTTCGCCCGGCTCCACGCTGCGGCTGGTGATGACCCCCGGGCCGGGCGCCTTCAACTGCGCGTAATCGAGCTGGATCGACACCTGATCTGCGGCGGCGCGGGCCGCAGCAATGCCGGAGCGGGCCGCCTCGACGTCCTTCCGCGCGGCGTCGATCCGCAGGAGGTTGCTCCGGGCCTGTTTCAGGACGGCCTGCCCTTCGGCCAACCTTGCCTCGGCGGTGCGGATGGTCTCCGCCCGGCTCCCCTCCTTCGCCAGATCGTAGGTCTCCCGACCCCGCTCGTATTCCCGGAGGGCCGTGTCGTGCCGGAGCCGGACGGCGTCCCACTCTTTCTCGGAGATGGTCTCCTTCTTAAAGAGGTTCTCGTAACGGGCCAGATTCTTCTTCGCGTCCTCCAGGACGGAGGCGGCGCTCTCCATGGCCTGTTTCGCCCGTTCGATCTCCTGCATTCGGGTGCCGGCCCGGAGTTCGTCCAACTGCGAGGCCAGCGCGCGGACGCCCGCCTCGGCCCGCGCCGCTTCGGCGGGGAGGGTTTTTTCATAGACCGCCAGCAGGGTCTCCGCCTGTTCCTTGCCTTTCAGGGATCTGTCGAGGTTGGCCTTCGCCTGTTCGAGGCGGGAATGGAACTCGGCCGGGTCCAACTCGGCGAGGAGCTGATCCTTCGAGACGGCCTGGCCCTCTTGCACGAGGACCCTGAGGATACGGCCGCCGGCCTGGAACGCCAGATGTGACTGGGTGGCCTCGACGGTCCCGGAGTAGAAAAGCTCTCCATTTCGGGTCTTCTGCTGGCCGCAGTAGACGAAGAGGCCCGTGCCGATGAGGAGCGCCAGCACGGCAATGATGACGATGCGTTTCTTCAAGGGACACCTCCCCGATATCGAGATGGGTTGTTACATACCATTTTCCCGTTGAAAAGGTAAGTTTCCATTTTTATTTGTAAAGCGATTTTTCTGTAAAGCGATTTTTCTTGACAGACGTAATTATTTTCCTTAGGCTTTTCAACGATAATAAAGGGATTTCCATATGAAGGAGAGGTTATGAGAGCCGTAAAACGTAAAATAACGGATATGACGGTGGATGAACTTAAGGACGTCATCCATGAAGCGATCGCCGAAGATATGGAGGTTTGGCGGGAGACCTTCGAAATCATGGCGGACAGCAAGCTGATGGGGCAGATCCGGCAAGCGGATCTGGACAAGGCAGCCGGCAAAAAAGGCGCCTTTGTTGCCTGGGATGATCTGAAAAATGCATAAGATCATTCTTCATCGGAACGCCGTCAAATTCTACCGGAAGGCCGATGACGGCTTGAAGGAAAGAGTAGCGGACGCCATTGATGTCATTGCCCGGAATCCCCGCCTGGACGGGCATATCAAGAAGTTGAAGGGGGACCTCAAGCACATGCATCGTTTCCGCATGGGCAATCTGCGTATCCTTTACGAGATCGACGATACACAGGAGATTGTGTGGATCAAGACCATCGAGTGGAGAGGATCGGCATACAAATAAAGGTTCATCCAGTTTATGCATGCTTCCTGTACTAGTGATGTCGGCAACAGTGATTGATATACAAAGTTTTAAACGGCAATATTTGAGGAGCATTTTCTCAACAATTATGATATATCGATACCAAAGGTTCTTCCTTATCCATATACACAAATGAACAAAAGGGGGAATAATGGAAATAGTAAACCCTTCAAAATTGGAAGAAATTAAGCCACCATTCCAAGCAAATGATACAAGTAATGAAGACAAATATTTATACTGCCTATGTTGGTGGTTCAATAGAATCGCGAATACAGTTTTTATTCCACTAGAATTTCTTTTAGGAGTATCTATATACGTATTCCTTTTGATATATGGTTATAAAATATTTATATGCTATGATCCTGATTATATAATGAGGGCAAAAAGTCTGATTGAATTCATAAACACAAATTGGATAGGGTTTTTATTTATTCCGCCATTAATCTTTTTCAGACTAATTATAATTAAGATCACAAACTTGAAGGATGCAAAGGGCGTGGCATTTAGTGAGGAAACCACCATTTATAGAACGGGGAAATAATAGATGGATAAAAAAATATTAAATTCTAAATCAGGAATTATCGTCAAATGTCCGCCAGTAAGCACTGGTATAGTGAAGATCTACTTAAAATCAACAGTTGATCTTGATATTTACTACACAAATGAAGAAAATATTAATACTTTAAAATCAACTGGAAGCTTTAA
>JAPLJW010000257.1 GCA_026388365.1 Deltaproteobacteria bacterium
CGCCATGACCTGCTTCAGGGGAATCGCCGACGACATGGAACTCATGGAATGGCTCAATCACTATATCTTTCCGTCCGAGGCGCGGAATGTCGATCCGAATCTCGTCCACTGGGGGAGCCTCCTCGCCTGCGCCGAGATGATCCGCTCCGGGACAACGACCTTCTGCGACATGTACATCTTCGAGGAGGAGACGGCCCAGGCGGCCAAAGGGGCGGGGATGCGCTGCCTGGTCGGTGAGGTGCTCTTCGATTTCCCTTCGCCGAATTTCAAGACTCCGACCGAGGGACTCGCCTATACGCGGGGTCTGCTTGAAAGATGGGCGGGCGACCCGCTCATCAAGATCGTCGTCGAACCCCACGCCCTCTATACCTGCTCCCCTTCCCTTCTGAGAGACGCAAAAGCGCTGGCGGATGAATTTCAGGCGCCCTATGCGACGCATCTCCTGGAAAACCGGTCGGAGGCGACCCAGCTCCGGGAAAGGTTCGGCAAGTCCGCATTGACCTTTCTCGAAGAGATCGGCTGGCTGACCGACCGCTTCCTCGCCTTCCACTGCGTCTGCATGGAGGATGAAGATATCCAGAGGTTTGCCGACCACGGCTGCCGGGCGGTCCACAACCCGGAGAGCAACATGAAGCTGGCCTCCGGCGTCGCCCCCGTCTCCGCGATGCGGAAACGGAGAATCCCCATGGGGTTGGGAACCGACGGCTGCGCGAGCAACAACGACCTGGATATCTTTCGGGAGATGGACACTGCGGCAAAGTTGGCGAAGGTGGCTGCGCTCGATCCGACGGTACTGTCCGCGCGGGATGTCCTGCGGATGGCGACCTGCGAAGGCGCCTGCGTCCTCGGCCTGGGGCAGGAAACCGGATCCCTGCTGCCGGGGAAAAAGGCGGATATCGCGATCATCGGCCTCAACGAGCCGCATCTGACTCCGCTTTACAACGAATACTCCCACCTGGTCTATGCGGTGAACGGCGCGGACGTGGATACGGTCCTCATCAATGGCAAAGTCGTCATGCGGGATCGGCAGCTTCTGACGATCGACGAGGGGGAGGCCATGCGGCAGGTACGGGAGATTGCGCTTCGCGTCCGGCGGAGCCTTTCGAATGGCACACGGCCATCTTTTCCGAAATGCTGAGACCTTAGATAAAATTTGTCACACCGGTGAAAACCGGTGTCCAGTGTTTTTGCAACCCTTTAAAATCTATGGATTCCAGATTTTACCGGTATGACGATTCTTGGGCATTTTTGACTTTTGACGAGTCCGTCAAGGATGGGGTTTGCAGAATGGCCGGGAACCGTCAATCCCGTCCCCGATTGAGCGGTTCCCCGCGAGAGACTACGCGAGCGGTCGGCCGGCGTTTAGTTTCTCGTAGATCCGGATATACTCGGCGACCATGTGGTCGAGGCTGTACTGTTCGCGCGACTCCCGCATGATCCGCCGAAGTTGTTTCTCGCGGATCTCAGCCGGCATCCGGTGGAAAGCCACACTCTTTTCCAGCGCGTACCAGAGACCCCCGGCGTCATAATCCCGGAAGAGGAACCCGTTGCCAACATCCTGGGGAGCCCCTTCTACCTTGAGTCGGAGTTTGCGGATCTTGTCGTGGTAGCCTCCCGTATTCCGGTTGGTGGCCGTCGCCCCGAAGAGATTCCCCACCTGGTCGATCTGGCCGCAGGGTTCATAGAGCGAAGCCCCGAAGACATCGCAGGCGGCCGCGTATCCCAGGAGGGACAGCTCCTCGTTGAAGGGCTGGCACGTGATCCGGCCGCCGGAATTACAGGCGATCCCACCCAGGATGTCCACATGGGTCCGGTCGTTGCCGATCCCGTCCGCCACGATGGCAATCTGCACCTCGCGATGCTGCTCTGTAAAGGAAATGCAGATCTGCTCCAGAAGTTCCACCCCCTTCTGGAAAGGGTCAAGACGCGAGGGCCAGAAATAGAGGAGGGCGTCGGGATTGACGGACAGACCGGTCTGCTTCTGGAACGCAACGAGATTCTCACGCTTTGCCTCAAGGATATCATCGTCCGGTCCGTACTTGCGGACCAGCGCCTCGCACCGCTCCGGGTACATCTGCGATGAAGGCGCGTTGATGATCGCCCGGGCAGCGTCATGGGCGTACTTTTCCTTAACCTCTTGGCGGACGCTTGGCGGCACCAGATCCCGATCCAGAAAGTAGTCCTCTACGACCTCCCGGAGGAATTTCTTTCCGACGAAATTGATCATGGTGGCATTCTTGATCGCCGTGGCCTGACAGTCGATGCACGCCTTTCCGTTCATTTCGGAAAAATAGATCCGGTCGGAGATGCTGCCGAGGTTGATTCCCCCCAGGAGATCCAGTGGAAGGCAGGCCGTGAAAACGTTGTGGACCGTATGGAGAACGGGCAGGCCGGTGGCGCTTGCATAAGCGGTGATCGCCCCCCCGGCCATCCAGTCGTGGCTGTGGAGGATCATCCTCCCCTCGCTCCGTGCCCGCACCGTCTTGATAACGTTGTTGACGATCTCCCGCTGGAATTCTACGGCCGTCAGGATGGGGTCGCCTGCGTAGGCGCTCAAATTGTCGGAGAAGATCGAGGAACTGATGAGGTGGATCTTGTCCGAATCGATCTTGTAGCGCACCTCCCGCCACTGGACTTCATTCATCTGCGCCTCGCGCTGGAAACGCTTCTTAAGATTGAGGATTGCCAGATGGACATCCAGACCGCGTTCGGTGAGCCCCTCGCAGAGGGCGGAGACGACCTCTCCCTGCCCCCCGCTTTTTCCGGAGATGAACCGGGCGAGCGCACCCATGTCCTCGGGCAGCCGTCCTGTCTCCGGTGAGATGATCAGGATGGCCGTCGTCTCCTTTTTTTTTAGGACCTCGAAACGCCGGATGACGACTTCGAGGTCGTCGATCTTGCGGGTGAGAACGTGCGTCGGGCGTGCGATGGAGTTATCGTAGGGGTTGAAGTAGGCGTGAACCGCATGATCCTCGCCGATCCTCTCATGAAGAAAATAGACATGATCGGAGGTGGTCAGGTGGCGCCATTGGGTCAGATACGTCCCCCCGGCCCTCTTTGCCGCCGTTTCCATCCGTTCGATGTCCCGGAAGAGTTCGTATTGCGTGGGGTTGCCAAGCCAGCCGAAGGTGTTCTTGCCGGTATCCGCCCAAGAGGATGTGGCCAGCCCGTGGATGCTGAGGGTCGGGCACGGCGCATCCTTGAACCTCTGCGCAATCTCGGTCGGCGTCGCCGCAACGATGCTTTCATGCTTCTGTAACGCCGCCGGAAGTCCCCGCCAGAATTCGAAGATCCCGAGATTGCTCCAGATGTGTTCGCCGATATGTTCGAAATCGTAGCCCAGCATCACCGCTTCGCCGTCGATCCGGGCGATGTACTGTGCATAGGTCTCCGGCGTGATCGGGGCGTGAGGGAAGCGGAAGGCGATGTCATCGCTCAGCTCTCTGTTCCGGGGGATTACGATGAGGTTCGTGTCCTTCGCCCGGAAGACGGCGTTGGGGGAGACGGCCTCCCCTTCTCCTTCGCCGATAAACATGTCGTCCCGCTTTTCGCAGAGGATCGAATGGTAGCCCATGTCGGCCACCGCCTCCGCGATTGGGTTATTGTACATCAGCTCGGTGTTCCGGAACGAGGTCGGAACGATTCCGAAGATCCGCTTCATCATATCCTGGTGGAGGGATGCCTGTTCCCGGAACTCCAACCTCAGCGGATCCTCGAAAAGGCTGCTCAGGGAGTGGTAATAGGTTTCGTCGAGATACTCGACCTGGTCGTTCTTTTCTCCGGCATCCAGTAGCGCCTGGAGCGACTGGATGACCTCGGGCTTGTAGAGTTCGGCCTGTTCCAGAAACGTCCCGGACATGCCTAAGGTGATCTTGAATGAAGGGTGGGAGGCGATCAACTCCGTAAACATCCGGGTCGCCGGCAGGTAGCACTTCTCCGCCACCTTGAGGAAGATGGCCCGGTTCTGCTCCTCCCAGAGGAATTGGCCCCGGTCCGGATGGAGCCGGAACGGCTGGTGAAGTTGAAAATAAAATGTGGCGAGCGGCATATACAAACCTCGACGGCTGATCAGATGCTTCCCTAATTGATACATATCTGAATATGTTTAGAAAATCAACAACCACCTTTGACATCCGGAAGCGGTGCAGGTATGATCCCTCCCGCGAAGGCCGGATCTGATACCTTCAAGAACAGGAGAGCATAATTTGTCCCGGTCCGATGGCCTCAAGAAAAGAATGGATGAACGGCGCGCCCGTCTGCCGGAGCTCATCTATCCCCCTGCTCTGCCGATCCTGGAGAAGCGTGAGGAGATTGTCAATGCCGTTCGCAAACACCCCGTCGTCGTCATCACCGGAGAGACGGGTTCCGGAAAAACAACGCAGATCCCGAAGATGTGCCTGGAGGCGGGGCGGGGTCTCGCCGGGATGATCGGCTGCACACAGCCGCGGCGGATCGCAGCGACCACCGTCGCCCGGAGAATCGCCGAAGAGTTGGGGGAAGAGACCGGCCGTTCGATCGGCTACAAGATCCGCTTCGACGACCGCACCCCGCGCAACGCCTTTCTCAAGATCATGACCGACGGCATTCTCCTGATGGAGGCCCAGACGGACCCGCTGCTTCGGACCTACGATACGATCATCGTTGACGAGGCGCACGAGCGGAGCCTCAATATCGACTTCATCCTGGGAATCCTGAAAAACATCCTCCGACGGCGGCGCGACCTCCGTGTCGTCATCACCTCGGCAACAATCGATACGGAGAAATTCTCCCGGGCATTCGATAACGCCCCGATCATCGAGGTGTCGGGGCGGCTCTTTCCGGTCGAGGTCCGGTATGACCCGCTCGACCGCGATCTTGAAGAAAAGGGAGAGATCACCCACATCGATGCGGCGGTCCGGGCCGTTGAGGAGTTGACCGGTCGTCGCAGGCCCGGCGATATTCTGATCTTCATGCCGACGGAACGCGATATCCGGGAGACCCGGGAGCTTCTGAGCGGCCGCCTCCGGGAACAGGCCGCCATCCTCCCGCTCTTTTCCCGCCTCACCCGGTTTGAGCAGGAGCGCGTCTTCCAGCCGATGCGCCTCCGGAAGATCGTGATCGCGACCAACGTTGCGGAAACCTCGCTCACGATCCCGGGTATCCGTTATGTGATCGACACCGGCCTCGCCCGCATCTCCCAATACAACCCCCGCTCCCGGACGGCGGGTCTTCCCGTCCGGGCGATCTCCCGGAGCAGCGCCGATCAGCGGAAAGGGCGCTGCGGCCGGGTCGAAAACGGGATCTGCATCCGCCTCTTCACGGAGGAGGACTATCTCGGCCGGCCGTTCTACACGTCGCCGGAGATCCTCCGCGCGAACCTGGCCGGGGTCATCCTGAGAATGCTCTCGCTGAGTCTTGGCCATATCGATGCCTTCCCTTTCATCGACCCGCCCGCTGCGAAGAGCGTCAAAGACGGCATCGACATCCTGCTGGAGTTGGGGGCGATCGAACGGGAGGAAAATGAATCGCGGCGAAAGACCGATCCCTGGCGGCTGACGGAAAGGGGGCGGATCATGGCCCGGCTCCCCATCGACCCGCGGATCGCCCGGATGATCCTCGAGGCCAAAAGAGAGGGATGCCTGCCGGAGATCCTCATCATCGCCGCGGCGCTCAGCATCCAGGATCCGCGGGAGAGGCCGGCCGAGAAGGAGGCCCAGGCGGACCAGATGCACGCCCTCTTCAAGGATCCCGCCTCGGATTTCGTCTCCTTGCTGCGGATCTGGCAGCGCTGCCACGATGCCGGGGATTCGCCGAAGACGCAGAACCGGATCCGGCGCTTATGCCGCGAGCACTTCCTCTCGTACCGGCGAATCCGGGAATGGCGGGACGTCCACGACCAGCTCCGGACGATCCTGACGGAACAGAAATTTCTTACGGCCAAATCTCCCGCCCATGCAAAAAATCAGACTGTCACTCCCGCGAAAGCGGGAGTCCAGGGGTCTTTAAAGACAATGGATTCCCGCGTCCGCGGGAATGACAACAAGCCAAAGGAGGGCGTCGAGCTCTATGCGGCCATCCACCGCTCCATCCTGAGCGGCTACCTCGGACACATCGCGGTCAAGAAGGAGAAGAACCTCTACACGGCGACCCAGGGGCGGCAGGCGATGATCTTTCCGGGTTCCGGTCTCTTCAACCGGGCCGGGAACTGGATCGTCGCCGCGGAGATGGTCGAAACCTCGCGTCTCTTCGCCCGGACCGTGGCGAACATTGAAAGCGCCTGGCTGGAGGAGCTTGGCGGGGATCTTTGCCGCCACACCTATTTTGCCCCGCACTGGGAAAAGAACCGGGGCGAGGTGATCGCTTCCGAGCAGGTGACCCTTTTCGGTCTGATCATCGTCCCCGAGAGACCCGTCTCTTACGCCCGGATCGATCCCGCGGAGGCCTCCCGGATCTTCATCCGGAGCGCCCTCGTTGCCGGGGAGGTTCAGCGCCCCCTGCCCTTTCTCCTCCACAATCAGGCGTTGATGGAGAAAATCGCCGGCATGGAGGAAAAGGTGCGGCGCCACGACCTTCTGATCGGGGAGGAGGAGATGGCCCATTTCTATGAAAAGCGCCTCCCAGGGATCTTCGACATTCGGACGCTTCAACGGATGGTCCGCGATCGCGGCGGCGACGCCTTTCTCCGGATGCGGGAAGAGGAGCTGCTGATCCAATCGCCCGACTCCGCGGAGATCGCCCTTTTCCCCGAAGCCGTATCGACCGGCGGCTGGCGTCTGGACTGCGTGTACCGCTACGAACCGGGAAAACCGGAGGACGGCGTCACGCTGAAGATCCCCGTTCAGGCGGCGCCTTCCGTTCCCGCCGCCGCCCTGGACTGGGCCGTCCCCGGCCTTCTCCGGAAGAAGATCGCCGCCCTCCTCCGGGGCCTTCCGAAGGAGTACCGCAAGAAGCTCCTGCCGCTCGCGGGGACCTGTGATGTCATTTTGGCTCAAATGCCCCGGGAAGGGACGCTGCTCACCGCCCTCGGCCGCTTCCTTTACGAGCGGTTCGGGGTAAATATCCCCGCCGACCGCTGGCCCCTGAACGCCCTGGAGGAACATCTGAAGCTCCGCTTTTCCGTTGTGGACGGAAAGGACCGGGAACTCGCGGCAGGGCGGGATATCGCGATCCTGGAGCAAGGCTTCGTCGATCCGGAAGAATCCCGGGCCTTTGCGAAAGCCCGGAAAACCTGGGAGAGAAACGGTTTGACAACGTGGGATTTCGGCAATCTGCCCGAACAGATCCCGCTCCGCGATGGCGGCATCCATGCGCCGCCCGCCTTTCCCGCGCTGTCTGCCGATGAAACCGGGGTTGGCATCCGGCTGTTTCGATCCGCAAACGAGGCGCGGCTCTCCCACCGCAAAGGGGTGAGGGCCCTGCTGGCCCTGCGTTTTCGCGAAGACCTCAGGCACTTGCGCAAAACAGTGGCGCCCGCCGGCGATCTGAAGATCTGGGCAGCGGCCTTCGGGGGGGTAAAGCCGCTGGAAAACGCGCTGGTAGAAAAGGTCATGACGGATCTCTTCGACGCGGATGTACGATCCGAGGCGGATTTTGTGCAACACGCCGAGAAGATTCGGCCCGAAATATTGCCCGGGGGGATCTCGGTCGTCCGGTTGGCCGGCCCGCAGCTCAGAGCCCTCTATGAGACTGCAGAGCAGCTCCGGACGCTGCAGGGTTCCAATCGTGGGAACCGGCCGCTCTTGTCTTTTCTGGCGGAACTGCGGGAGGAGTCGACACGCCTCCTGCCGCCGGATTTTCTCGTCCGTTACAACGAAGAGCGGCTGAACCACATCAACCGCTATCTGCGCGCGCTGGGCGTCCGCGCGGAACGGGGGGCCGTTCACCTGCAGAAGGCGCTTGAGCGCGGGAAACAGATCAAGGAATTGGAGGATTGGCGGGAGACAACGCTTAAGGAACTTCCCGCCTACGCCTCCGAGGAAAAACGCTTGGCCCTCGCTGATTTCGGCTGGATGATCGAGGAGTACAAGGTGTCGCTGTTCGCCCAGGAACTCAAGACCGCCATCCCCATCTCCCGCAAACGGATCGAGGCCCGAATGGCGGAGATCCAGAGGATGCTGTAATCGGTGTTTCCTTGATTCTCAAAAGCTTATTCATGCCATTAATTTCACCGCACCGTTATCGGCTATTTATTGTTATCAGTAAGGCGGATATTGGATGATTTCAAGTGAATGACCCATGATGTTCAAGGGATGCGTTAGGGTGCATGTTGTCCTTGACACCTCCTCATGTCTTTTTGTGGCGACAGCATTTCGGATCACCGACTTTCAATCCGGTCGGCAAAATGTTCGCTTCTACACCACTGCCCGGTGCGTTCAGGTTGCGCCCCAACCTCATTTTGAGTGGATGACGGATTTCTGAATAAAACTTCCGGGATAAGTTTCTCCAATCTGATGATCCTTGAGATACTGGAGGGCGGCGTCAGGGTTTTCAAATTGTCCGAGCAGAACCCGATACCACTGGCCCTTGCCTGGGATAGAAACCGCTTCCACCCGGATCGCGAACTTCTTGGCCTGTATTTCTTTTGCCAAGGCCTCTGCCTTGTCTCTTGCCGGATAGGCGCTGACCTGAATGCTGTAGGGTCCCCTGGTCTTTGTTTCAACGCTGATTCGATCCGGAGGCGTGATCTCCTGCTTTGTCAAGGGAGGTGAGGATGGCTTTGGTTCGTTCCGGATCCCAGCCCTGGTTAGTTGGGCAGGCAAAGGAGGCGATGCTATCTCGGGAGGGACATTGTGCGGTGTGTCAACGCGAAAGGGTGGTTCAAGCCACTGCCGACCATCAAAATATTGGGTATGGGTTGTCAGTCTGTTGATGCGGAGTGGATAATCCTTGCCTTCCAGCCGGACGGCTTCATAGTGATAAAGGGTTGGCCACAATAAAACCAGGAGAAGAATGATCGCGATGAGGGCGCCCGGGGCGAGCAGCCACGGGCGGAGTTTAAATGTCGATCTTGAAAACACGTTGACGTTCGCCCGGACAGGCGCCGTCTCTTCCAGATCGGGATTTACGGGAAAGGACAGGAGCGCTGTTGATGAAGGTGGATACGTTGCATCTCCCGGATCGGCTGTTTCTCGGGCCGCGTGCAAAAATAAAAGCTTCTCGTAGGCATTCTTGATTTCCTTCAGCTTTTCCGTTGACTTCTCTTTCCAGGATGGAACATGAGGATAACGCTCAGGGTCCCAAGCGCTGGTCATTCTTCCATAGGCGAGGCGGATGTCCGATAAAGAAACGTTGGGATGGATCTGCAGAATTTTGTAATAGGGATCCGGATTTTCCGCAATATCGAATGCAACCTCGGGGGAATCTGGGGAGTCCACCCGCCGGTATATTGATTCCAGTTCATGGACCAGTCGGCCGTCTTCCTGAGTAACCTGGTCATCCTGTCGCCGTTTCGGGTCATCGGTCATTAAGGCGTTCCTTTGCATTCATCCATGTGTTTCAAGTAAGCTTGAGCCAAATGATCGGGATCAATATCAAGCGCGTGGGCGTAAGATTTCAGAAAACCCTTGACGTAAACACGCGGCGGCAAAAGATCGAAGCGATCTTCCTCGATGGCTTGAAGCGCCGCCATCCCCACCTTGCTCTGAAAAAAAACATGATCCAGAGAGACACCTTTTTTTTCCCGGATGATCTTGAGATCCGCCCCGGTAAGCGTTTCCCGGTGAAGCATGGCTTGCAGGAAAGGGTCCTTTATGGCAGCTGAATTTGCATGAATCGTGGGCGACAGGGTTGCATGATCCCGCTTGAACAGGTAGAGAGGAGTGGAGATCTTCGTTGTGTCACGATATTGCCGTCCTTCGTCCATCCGGCCCTGGGAAATGAGTTCCTGATCATAGGCGGATCTTGACCGGCTGTTGATGAGCACCAGATAGGCACTTTCCAGCTCAGCCAGGATCTTTTTTTGCTCGGTTTCCGTGAAAAAGGAATACGAGCTTATAGATTCATAGGCATAGAGCTCATGCGCCTCCTCGTAGGCGCGGCGAATTTCATAAGGCGACGCATCGACGGCAACGTCGAGAAGCTCGTATAATGTTTTGTTATGCAAAGGTGTCATCGGTTTGGAAAAAATTTCCCGGCTAAGACGATTCACTCAAGACCCGACGCGCGGATTCCAGGGGCCGATCCTGGATTAGCAGCAGTTGCCTGCAACATTCCCTGAGGTCGAGGGCGGTTTGCGTATAGGGATACAAGTCGATGAAAGGGGTCGTTTTACACACTGCATTGTGGACCCGGTCATCGAAGCCGACGTTTCCCAGGAAATGCATCTTCAGATTCAGATGTTTTTCAATGATCCGACAGATCATTTTACCAATGTTGGGATTATCCTGCTTGCGGTGCTGGTTGACGATCAGTTTGAATTCGAAGGCCCGCAGCGCCCTTTCCAGGATCATCCCCTTTTCAGGGTCCAGTTCCCTGATGACGTGTAGAAGAAGATCGGGATTCGTCACCGTGGCATGACGGTTCTGTTCTTCCGCCTCTCGCGCCAGGTTCCGGAAAGCGTGACCATTCAGGGTCTGTCGAATTTTACGGAAATAGACCGATCGGATCAAACGATAGATGTTTTCAATGGCGGTCGGCTCCGGGGTTGTCACAAAAATACCCGAAGGGGAGGTCATGAAGAAGTCAATGGTATTGAAGGACGTGCCGGCGCCAAGATCCAGGAGGATGTAATCGAAGGGCAGTATGCCGATATGACGGATAATTTTCAGTTTCTGTTCGTGGGCCAGATTGGCGATATCCAGGGTGTTCCTGGCGCCGCTGATCAGAAAAAGATTGGGGGTTGGCGTTTCGATAATCGCTTCCGAGAGGCTCTCGCAATTTTTCCTGATAAAGTCGGACAGGCTCAGGGGAGGATGAGGGATACCGGTCATCGTGTGCAGATTGGCGGCGCCGAGATCGAGGTCAATCAGGAGAGTCCGGTAGCCCTCCTTCGCCAGGATAATCCCGAGGCAACCGGTCAGAAAGCTCTTCCCTGAACCGCCTTTCCCCCCTCCGATTGGCCATACATGCGACATCCCATCAACCATGACGGCATCTCATAAACAGCATTCCGGAAAAGAAACCACCCAAGGATCGGTGCTCATTATCATGGAATGAACTTACGATGTCAATCATATCTGTGCGCGAATAGCCTCAAATTAATTTATCCATTGACACCCGGAGGCCTTATGAGTGTATTTGAAGTCGAGCGATTGCGGTTCACGAAAAATGACATGTGCCCGATGAGAAATGCCACGGTTCAAATGCAACGGAGGAATAGCTTCATCCCTTCAACGTGAATCGCCACTTGCAATACAAATCCTTGGGATGGGGATCGGGTGGCGCAAACAGACATTGCACTTCAATGCTCGGGTCGATCTCCCGCGCATAACTCTCAAACTCACCCCGGTGCATCTCTTTGCACACAAACTCCCCCAATCCTCTTTTGAGGCGTGCTTCCTGGGTGGGGCAGACGGGAACGGTGATGATCACTTCGCCCTCCTTCTCCTCAATCTGATAGCCCACCAGGATGGTCCAGGGAAAATACCTTAAAGCTTGTACAAAACCCTTAAGACCTACCTCCTTGACTCCAAAGCGCTGGATCAGATCTTTCGCAGCCATTCCGCCCACACGGTCCCACACCTGTTCATTGAGCCTCTCGGCCGTGGGTTGATCGAACATTTTAGCCACAGATAGAAACCAGAAGGCGTCCATGACTCGGTAGTGCCAAAGCAAAAATTGGATATAATTCTTAAGCTCGGAGGCATCCATCTTTTCAAATATTTTAAGATCCATATGTTTCTCCTGGTCAGTTATGTCCCTATGGATGTTTTTTATTCCACTGATAGTTTACAACATTTTAACACCATGGCGGAGCGGGGGTAATGACCCATAAACCGTTACCGGTCCAGCCTATGGATACCTGCCGCGATGGCATCCCGGACGGCGGCGGCGTATTCTTCCGGGGTGATCCGCCGGTAGATCATGGGATCGTCGATGGCCTCGCTGTGGGGGCGGTATTGGGCCATCACACCGGATCCCCCCGGAACGCCGTCATGGCTTCTTCGACCAAGAGATGCGGAGCGATCTTGTATTTCGGGGAAAAGTGAAAGGGGACCATCCGTTTCACATGGGCCTGTCTCGCCAGCGTGCCCGCCTGCCGGGCGGTGAGGTGATATTTCCTGGTCGCCGTTTCCACATCATCCTGAAGAAAGGTCGTTTCGATAAAGAGCATATCGACATGATCGGCCAGTTCAAGGATAGCGGCGCAATTTATCGGGCTATCGATCGCGTCGGTGACATAGCCGATCCGCAGGCCCGGACTCACCTTCACGGTCCGTTTGACTACGCCCAGTGGCAGCCACTTTTCCCTGACATTGCCGTGTGGATTCCTGGACCAGATCCGTACGGGTGTCTCATCGGCGTCGCCGTTTACGAGATGTTCTTTCAAGGTCATCAGCCACACGCCGGTGGGCAGCTCCATCTCCTCTAGAACCGTCTTGAGGATGTTGAACCGCTGCCGCTCCTCGAACCGGAAAGCCAGACAAGGGATGAGGTGATCGAGAAAGAGGCCCTGTACTGTAAAAAAACGGGTCTCCACGAGAAGGCGGTCAAAGGCGCGGCCCTCCTCAAGGGTTTCCGGCTGGAAAGCGGTCTGGCAACGATACTGTTTTGTGGTCTGCGCATCCGGATGGAGCTCAGTCGCGATGATGGCAAAATCGTTCGTGTAATTTTCCACCAGATTCCAGGTGTAGGCCGCCAGTTTGTGCTCAAGCTGCCGGAGAAACCCCGGCGGGCCGAAGAGGTGCAGGTGCTTGTCCCGGCCCAGACAGAGCCTGAGCAGATGGTCAAACCCGATAAAGTGGTCCATGTGGGTGTGCGACACAAAGATGTAATCGGCTTTCAGGAGTTTGCGGGGCGGAAGGAGATGCAGATCGCCGAGGTCGAAAAGGACGGCCTCGCGGCGGTACTTACATTCCACGTAAACCCCGGGATCTCCGAAAGGATCGTTGATGAGGGCAGCGCTATACATCGCTACACCATCTTCGGCATCAGCGCCCATTTGATATGCCATGGACCGTTCTTATCCGTCCGGTCGAGACAGACGATCCCGGCCGTCTGGAATTTAATAATGGATCTGTCCGGCGATCCGGTGACTAAATAAGAGACGAGCCGCTCCATGAAAGGGAGATGGCCGACCATCATCGTGTTCAGGGCCTGATCGAGTTTCGGCACGATCGCCGCGACATCGTCATACGGGTTGATCGCCTCGATTTCCGCTACCCCTTCGGAGGGTTTCAGGTGGTTGTAAAAGATCTCGGCCGTCTGCCTTGCCCGGGTCTTGCCGCTGTGAAGGATCTGCGAAACCGGAATATTAAATGCGGCAGTTAGTTGAGCCATACCGTCAATCGTCACTTTCCCTGCTTCCGTTAAAGAACGGTCCGGATCCGAAGCTTCCGAATAGGCTTCACCGTGTCGCACAAGATAAAGAGGCATGACAGTCACCATTATTGAGCGTACGGGGTGCCGTAGCGTCATCCGTTCTGGTGCAGGCAGCGCCTGATGTAACGCTCGACGCTGTCGTTGGAGCGAAAAATGCCGAAGTGCCCCTCGCAGAGGATATCGGGTTTGAGGGCGAGGATCATCTCCATGGATGTCCGCCATCGGGTGATGTCGGAGCCGAAGGCCGGCAGGAAGGGGCCGTGGATATCCTGGCCGAATAGGATCCGCCGGCCGTCGCGTTCCAGCAGGATGACGATGGAGCCGGGGGTGTGGCCGGGGGCGTGCAGGCAGCGAAGGTTTTCCCCGTTAAACGAAAGAGTCTCTTCACTGACCGCAAGCTTCCGATCGATGGGCGTCGGCGGAAAATCGACGCCGTACCAGTCGGCCGCCGTTCGGACAAAATCGCCGGTTTCGATCGCCTGAGCGTCCAGCTCGTGAATGAGGATTTTCAAGTCGAGGCGCCGGCGCAGTTCGGGGGCCGCGCCGATATGGTCGATGTGGGCGTGGGTAAGGATCAGCGTGGAGATGCTTCTCGGGTCGATGCCCGCGGCGTCGATATTCGCCAGAATGGTCTTGAGGCTTCTTCCGGCGCCGCAGTCGATCATGACCGCTTCCCCGCCGAAATCGATCACAAAGGAGGTGGCGTCCTCGGCGTGCGAGATCTGTGGTCCGCCAACCAGATAAACGCCCCGGGCTATCCGCTCTGTATCCGGCATTTTCGTTGCCTTTTCACTATGGATCGGTTTTGAGCGATCCGATCAATTCGTCGATCCGGCCGATCCCGTGCCGGATCATATATGCTTCGATTCCGTCCAGGATCCCCATCGTCGCGGCGGGATGGATGAAATTGGCCGTGCCGATCTCGATGGCCGTCGCTCCCACAATGAGAAATTCCAGGGCATCGGCGGCATTCGAGATCCCGCCGATGCCGATGATCGGGATCTTCAGGCAGCGGACCGCTTGCCACACCATCCGGAGGGCAACCGGTTTGACGGCCGGTCCTGAAAGCCCGCCGGTGATGTTCGCCAGGTGGGGGCGACTGCGTTCGATATCCACCGACATCCCTGTCAGCGTGTTGATCAGGGAGACCGCGTCGGCGCCGGCCGCCTCGACCGCCAGGGCGATCTCGGTGATGTCGGTCACGTTCGGCGTCAGCTTGACGATGAGGGGAAACCTGGTTACGGCACGGACCTTCTTCGTGACATCGGCTGCAACATCGGGATTCGCGCCGAAGGCGACGCCCCCTTTTTTCACGTTCGGACAGGAGATGTTGACCTCAATGCCGTGCACGCCTTCGGCGCCGTTCAGGATTTCAGCAATACGGCGGTATTCATCGACCGTTTCGCCGAAAATGTTGACGATGACGGCAATATTGAACTGACGCAGAAAAGGCAATTTGTCTGCGATGAACGCCCGGACGCCGATGTTCTGAAGCCCGATGGCGTTGAGCATCCCGCAGGGGGTTTCCATGATCCGGGGCGATGGATTGCCCGCCCGCGGTTCGAGGGAAAGACCCTTGACCACAACCGCCCCCAAGCGGTTCAAATCGCAGAACGGGGCGAACTCTTCACCGTAGCCGAAGGTTCCCGACGCGGTCATGACGGGATTCTTGAGGGCAAGGCCGCCGATCCGCACCCCGAGCGCAATGCCGCTGATACCGTTCTTATCTGCTTCCATAAGCGTTGTCCTATTCGTCCGGGCAAGGATTCGGGGCGATCTCCCGAATATCAAAAACCGGGCCGTCGCAGCAGACCCTACGGTAGGCGCTTTTCCCATTGCTGTCTGTAATAGGCACAGCGCATCCCAGGCAGGCGCCGATGCCGCAGGCCATCCGCTCCTCCAGGGACACCTCGCAGCGGATCACGGTCTTCCGGACGAGAAGCCCGAGAGATTGGATCATCGCAGCCGGTCCGCAGGCATAGATCATCGTTTCTTGCGGTTCGTAGCCGCAAAGTTCGCAGCGCAGAAAATCGGTGACGAGGCCGTGATACCCCGCGCTGCCGTCGTCGGTGGCCTTCCGGAGGTCGCAGAAACCCTGCAGCCGGTCGAGTCCCGGCAGGAGTTCCGCCGTTTTAGCGCCGACATAGGCCGTGATTTCTGTCCCTTGCAGAGAATTATCCCGCAGAAAGCCCTCATGAAGCAGATAGGTTAAAGGGGCCACGCCGGCGCCGCCGGCCAGAAGGATCACCTTCCGGACATCGCGATACAGGGTAAACCCCCTGCCGATGGGACCGAGGACGGTCAAGGAAGCGCCCGTTTTCATCCGGGAAAAAAGAGAGGTCCCCCGACCCGCGACACGACAGAGCAGATCCAGGATTGCATAACCGCCTTCCCGGTGAAACCCGTAAACGCTCAGCGGCCTAGGCAGCAAGGGTTCTTTGCGCTCGGGATCGCGGATCATGACGAACTGCCCCGGGTGCGGCGTAGCAAAGGAGGGATGCAGCTTGAGGGTAAGCAGAAAGTGGTCCGGGGCGACGCCGAGATTCCCGATCACCTCTCCGGCCGCCATGGATGGCCGTTCATGTGATACCGTCATTTCCTGTCTCCCTGTTCCGAAGCCGGTGGTTACTCCGCCGGAATCTGTTCCAGATCCGCCGACATGATCAGGGCATCCTCCCCCGTATCCGTGTAATAAAAACGGCGAACGCCCCTTACGGAAAATCCAAACTTTTCGTATAATTTCTGCGCCGGAAGGTTGGAGCTGCGGACCTCCAGGGTCACGAAGCGCGCCCCTTCCCGTTGACAATCCCGGATCACTTTGGAGAGCAACCGGGAGGCGATCCCGCCCTTTCGCAGATCCTTCCGGACCGCAATGTTGTGGAGGTGAATCTCATCCGCCACCCGCCAGAAAACAACATATCCGACAACCGCTCTCTTCTGCTCCGGTACGGCCTTTCCGACAAGCATCCGGGAGAGGGAATTGGCCATTTCGCTGCGGAAAAGCCCCGGCGACCACGGAGTCGGGAATGAATCTTTTTCGATCTCAAGGATTTCAACCAGATCACCTTCTTCATATTCACCGATGGTCAGGCCGTTAAGGTCCATGTTTCAAACATACCGGATATAATGTAGAATAACCGTCATCATCAAAAACGCGGCGCAAAAGATCGGGAGCGAACCGCGCAGATTGATGGTGTTCAGCGCGACCGCGGCGCCGATCAGGGGAATGATGCCGTAGACCAGGTTCAGACCCCGGATGATCCATGGTGCAAGACGGGGATAGACCCAGGTCATCGCGCCCACGCCGATTGGAAGAGCAATCAGGATCATCACCGTCGGAAGAAGCCAGCCCCTCAGTGCCGCGCGGAGATGATTTCTCGAAATGGAACGGATATCCCCCTGGGCGGATGCGCTTACGGCATCTCTGGCCAGTTTTTCATTGCCGCAGACGACCCACAGCTCCATTTTTTGCGCCAGCACGGCAAGCGGGATAAAAATGAGGACGGCCAGTGCAATCAGGCCCTGCGGCAGGCCTCCCAAGATTCGTCCGCTTTCGATGGCGCCGGCGGCGATCAGGACGGCGGCGATGGTATCGTTGGGAGGGATGTAGGCGCCGATCGGAAGGCGGTCGATCCAGAAGAGTTCGATAAACGCGCCGGCGATCAGGCCCGTATAGGGATCACCGAGAATCAGACCGATCACGGGGGCTGCCACAATCGGCCGGGAGATCAGGGCCTGCACGAAAATGCGATCCAGGCAGAGAATCCCGCCGACAATGGATACGATCAGAACATTCATGATCATAGGATCCGCTTTTCTGTCATTCCCGCGTAAGCGAGAGTGACAACTTTTTTTACGAAGTCGTCAAGATTGCATTTTTCGGACGATTTCAAAAAGATCGATCGGTTTTTCCCGGGGGACGCGCCGCAATTCGATCTTCACGCCGGCCTCCTGCAGGCTGGTAATGTCACGGATATCGTCATCACTCAGAAAAACGGTGGGAGTGCAGCACAGTTTGCACTCGTCGTTGAAGATATTTCCGATATTCAACTGATCGAAAAGGAATCCGAGACGGCGGGCCGTCCAGGCATCGGAGACCTTGCTGAAAAGAACGATGGTTTTCGGACCGCGGCCCCGGTTGAAGGGGTAGGTCTCAGCAAATTCAGCGACGCCGCAGACGATGACCTTGACCCCGCTGGGAACCGCCATCCGGATCACCGTCTCGCGGAAATAATCGGAGGCCGTCTGATCATCCACAACGACGATGCAGGAGGCCCTGAGAAAGGGAATCCAAGCTTCCAGAATTTGACCATGAACCAGCCGGTTGTCGACCCGCACGAGGGCTATATCCAATGAAGCTTGCAATGGCCTATCCGACGACTTTCTTGCTTAGAATCTCACTGGCCAGGGAGATGTTTTTGATTCCGTAATCCTTGATGTTCCGCGCAAACTCCTTGAGGGAGATACCCTCGCGGACGTCGGGCAGTTTCAGGAGCATCGGGAGATTGACACCGGTGATTACCTCAACCTTCCCCTCCTTCATAAAGGAGAGGGAAATGTTGGACGGCGTTCCACCGAAGAGATCGGTCAAAATCAGGACCCCCTGTCCCTGATCCAGCTTCTTGATCGCTGCACTGATCTCTTTCTTCAGATCCTCAACCCCTTTGGTCTGGTCAATCGATATGGGAATGATCCCCTTCATGCTACCCCGGATCAACTCCGCCGCCTTGATCAATTCACTCCCCAGGTTGCCGTGGGTGGTAATCAGCACGCCGATCATGATTTTTCTCCCCCATGTTCCGATATTGGTGGAACGCTAATGGATTGGATCTCAATTGTCAAGGTGAATCGGATAGGTGAATCGGATAATCCTTCCGGAATAATCATTCCCTAAAAACATCGACAAAAAACAGCCCTTTGTTGTATGAGGCCGAACTGACCCGCGTTGTCGTGGAAGGGAAAATGTCCCTCACCGCGATGCTTTGCGAACCCATGGATGAATTACCGGATTTGCAATAATAAGAATGTCGAATATTGACGGATTTGCAAAACTATGCAATTTTATGATCGTTAACGGAGGTTCATAAAATCATGATTGAAGAAATTCTTCCCAATCTTTACCGTACCGAAATTCCTCTGCCCAAAAGTCCGCTGAAATGGCTGAATAGCTATATCGTCAAAGGGGAAGACCGGTTTCTGATTATCGATACGGGCTTTAATCGCGAAGAATGCCTAAACGTGATGAACGCCAGCCTGCGAGAACTCGGTGTCGACCTGAACAAAACCGATTTTTTTATTACCCATCTTCATGCGGACCACATGGGACTTCTGGGTACACTTGCCTCGGACAATGCCAAAGTCTACTTTAATGAGCGAGAGGCGCAGTGGATATATGCCCAACGTACGAGGGAGGACTACTGGCAGAAGATTCTGGACGTTTATATCGCCAATGGTTTTGCCGCTGAAGGTGCTCGGACATCCATGGAGAGTCACCCGGCACATAAGTATAGTTCGAAACGAAAGATGGACTTCACCATTGTGAACGACGGTGACGTGATAGACGTTGGGGATTTTCACTTTCGATGCGTGACGACCCCCGGGCATTCGCCCGGGCACACGAGCCTTTATGAAGCAGAAAAGAAAATCCTGGTCGCCGGCGACCACATTCTCTTTGATATTACGCCCAATATCACCTACTGGGTGGATATGGAAAACTCCCTGGAAAAGTACCTGGATAGTCTTGAGAAGGTCAATGCCCTTGACGTGGAGCTCGTGTTGACGGGGCATCGCCGACTGGTGCATGACCTGCGCGGAAGAGTGAAGGAGTTGCAGAAACACCACCACGCCCGGCTGAATGAAGTGCTGGTTGCCCTGGGCGATGGTGAAAAGAACATTCTCCAGACTGCCCCCCACCTTAGCTGGGACATCACCGCCAAGACATGGGAGGAGTTCCCAGCACAGCAGAAGTGGTTTGCCTTCGGGGAAACCATGGCGCATGTTAAGTATCTTGAATGTAAAGGGATAGTAAGGAGCAAAAACCGGAATGGCATAATAGTTTATTCACTGGCGTGAATACTATTTCGTGTTAGAATATATAAATGGGGGTTTTTCTTTGTTGAATAAAAAAATTAATACAATGTATTTTAGTGCGACAGGTACAACTGAAAAAGTAGTAACTGGAATAGCAAACTCACTTTCAGAGCATGATAAGACAATTACTATTAATAATGTCAATTTCACATTACCGGAAGCCAGAGGAAATATAATATCTTTTACCGAAGAAGATCTGGTCATTGTAGGAGTTCCAGTTATTGCAGGCAGGGTGCCCAATGTATTACTAAAATATTTAAATACCATTACTGGTAATGGAGCATTAGCAATTAGTGTCGTTGTTTATGGAAATAGAAATTATGACGATGCCTTAATAGAACTTAAAGATATTCTTGAATTAAGCGGTTTTAAAGTTATTGCAGGAGGAGCATTTATAGGAGAGCATTCATTTTCTAAAACTCTTGCCAAAAACAGACCTGATGAACAAGATATGGCTATAGTGAATGATTTTGCCAGGCAAATATATAAAAAGATAACCACTCAAGACGAAATTCAAACTGTAATTGTAACTGGAAATAGACCTTATAGAGATTATTACAAGCCTAAAGATAATAATGGTAATCCTTTTGATATTCGCAAGATTGTTCCCAAAACAAATAGCAACTGTATTGATTGTAAACTTTGCACAGGTGTCTGTCCCATGGGATCCATTGACGCTGGAGATGTATCCAAAGTAATTGGAATTTGTATTAAATGTTGTGCTTGTATTAAGAAATGCCCTGCTCAGGCAAAGTATTTCGATGATGAGCGTTATTTACGGCATAAAGATGAATTAGAAATAGCGTTTGCCTGTAGACGGGAACCAGAATTGTTTATTTAAAAAAGTGAGCCGCATTGATAGGGCACCGCATAGCCGGAAGAGCCTCCACCATTGTCGAAAATCTGTTTCCCACAGTGGTGGCAAAAATGGGTTTGCATTTCCACGAAGGCTTCAAAAGATGAACGGACGATGCGACGTTAAACAGCTTCATCCCATAATCATTTTTTATGACCATCACCGGACGTCCCGGGTACCAGGGTCCGTTGATCCGGATTAGCCTCTCCTCGAAAAGGATACGCTCGCACAGACGGTTGATCTCCGTAACGCCGTAGGGACGCCGGCGGACGGCGCAGAGGATCCGGAAACGGCTGAACATGGTAAACAGATTCTCCTATTCATACATATTATCAGCATGTTTTCTGTATTACTTAAAGTACTTTATGAGTGTTACTTTCAGGTGCTACAACAGATCGCCGGCTGGAGGAATCCGCATCCAGCGGCAATCGTCGTCTCCTTTCTCATTCCCCCTGGTTTACCACAAGGCTCAGCCGTTGGATCCCGCTCTCCTCGGGAAATATGTATGCCCCGTTCAGATCGTTAGTATACGGTGCGGTTCGTCCACAAAGAGCAGGTAGCCTTCGACCGGTTGCCCCGGGAACAACTCCTGCAGGATAGTCCGGTAGCGGATCATTTGGATCCGGTACTTGTCGGCAAGATGGCCGACGCGGCCCGTCTTGAAGTCGATAAGGGTGATGCGATCGGGGGCGATGATGAGCCGGTCCACGATGCCAAAGGCGCGGGTGTCGGAGATATGTTGTTCCGCGAGGACCCTCCCGGGTCTGAAAATGATCTCGCGCACCTTGGGATCGCCAAGGAACCGCTCGACGGTGGTCCGTTCATCTGCCGCAAGATTATCCGGGGAAACCGTTTTACGCTCGCTTGTGATCCGGCCAAGGGCCGCGTGGATGCGCAGACCCCGGTCGATCCCCGCCTCGATGTCGGCCGAGCGCAGGGTCGGATCCATGTCGTCGCTGTCTGCCGGCTCGGCGGGGGCTGCGGGCAGATCGGGCGCCGCCAGCTCCTCGTAGTGTGCAGGCCTCGGCTTCTCGGGTCCGTAGTCATGGCGCCAGCCGAATTCGGTCCGCTCGGCGTCCGGTATGGATGCCTGGGCCGTGCGCGCCATCAACTCCCCGAAGCCTTTCAGTGTGCCCTCTTTGTCGGCCCGCAGGAGGATCGTCAGGCTCTGCGCGGCGCGGGTCGCGGCGACATAGAGAAGGTTGGCCGTCTCTTCGGCCTTTTCCTCCTTCACCGCAGATGCCGCCTCGGCGATGGCCGCGGCTCCCGCGATCGGGCCGGTGGCGAGAAAGGCCAGTTCGTCCTTGTTTAGAGTTAGCGGACAGCCGTCTGCGGGATGGGGGATCTCGGGCGCCCGGTCGAGCCCCTCTTTCCAGAAGAGGAAGACATGGGGAAATTCGAGCCCCTTGGTAGCGTGAATCGTGGCCAGCTTCACCCGGTCGGCGTGCTCTCCCTCGGGGACGGTGATGAGGTGCGACATGGCGAGCAGATAGCGCAGGAAGGCAGCGCTGTCGACCGCGTCGGGCCGATCGAAGTAGCGCTCCGCCTCGTCCCAGAGCGTCTCGATCAGAACGCGCGGGAAATGGGACGCAAGGTCGCGCAGGGCTGAGGCAAAGGCGGCAAAACGGTGCGGTCGGGGGGCGTTGCCGACGGTGCCGGCAAGCCGGTCGAGGGCGGCCGTCAGCTCCTCGCCATAACCCAGGGCGCTGAGGGAGCGGGGGATGAAGCGACCGTCGTGGCCGGTGAAAAGGGCGATCAGGGAAAGGTAGAGCGCAGTTCCCTCGCGGAGGGACAGGAGCTCGCGGCCGCGGATCCCCGAGGTGGGGATGGCGGCCTTGGCCAGTGCCGCCGAGGCCTTGTCCATGTGGCCGTTGGTGCGGCAGAGGATGGCGATGGCGCCCCAGGGGCAGCCGCACTCCGCCTTTTTCCGGGCAATGGCCTCGACGAGCCGCTCGTAGGCCGGATCGTCGCCCCTTTCGCAGGGGGCCGGGATGACCGCCACCTCGGAGAGGCCGCCGTAGGGGTGCTTGGGCTTTTCCGGCGGGGCCTGAAGGTTGACCTTGTCGGTGCCGGCAAAGAGCCCGGCGACCAGATGGTTGAAAAAGGCGATGAGGAGCGGCGTCGAACGGTAGTTATAGGGGAGCGTCTCAGGGGCGATCTGACCGCTTGCGAGGGCGGGGGCGATGGCGTCACGGAGCGCATCGGGGGCGGCGCCCCGCCACTGGTAGATCGACTGCTTCCAGTCCCCCACGAGGAAGAGCGACCGCTCCCCCTCGGCATTCTCACCCACGGAGCCGAGGAGATCGTCGATCAACGGGTTGAGAAGGGAGAACTGGATCTGCGACGTGTCCTGGAACTCATCGAGGAGGAGATGGGCCGTCCGGTGGAATCCCAGCTCGTAGAGGCGGGCGAGGTAGTGCGGCCGGTCGGGGTTCGCAGGTCCGTCGAGGGCGATGAGCAGCCTGGGGACATCGTCGAAATAGAGCCGGCCGAGCCGCTCCTTCTCTTCGGCAAGGACCGCGGCGCGAAGCGAGCTGAAGCGCTTGAGGAGCGCGCTCCTGAGCCGCTTGGTGTTGACGAGGTGCTGGGCGATAAGCTTGCGCATGGGCGGGTAGAGCTTTTGCAGGGCGGCGTAGGCGGCGCTCTCGCGGTCGGCCTTGGCCACCTTGACCTCCCTCAAGTCCTCTTTGAGGAAGAGGGCCCGCTTGAGGTCAGCAGCCGCGAGCGGCTCGAGGAGCGGGGCCGCCACCTGGGTGCGCAGGGTTCCCCGGGTCGCCTCCGCAATCTCCTGCACCTGCTCCCGCAGCCGGTCGTACTCGGCAATGAGGCGCGCCTGTTCAGTCTTGAGCGCGTCGAGTAGATTCTCGGGGCACTCCCAGGCCTCCAGAGCCTCTTTCCTCTTGTCCAGCGCCTCGACCAGGGCCTCGGGCTGCATCTGGAGGATGCGGGCCGCGATCACGATGCTTTCGATGTCGGAAAGGATTTGGGGATGCTGGAAGAAACGCGCGTCGGCGAGTGCGGTGATGATCTCCTTTTCGTGCTCGTCGGCCAATTGCGGCACGTAGGCTTCCGTTGAGAGGAAGCGGTGGAAGAGGGCATCGATGGTCGAAAAATGCACCCGGCTGGCCCGCATGATGAGCCGGAGCTTCTCGGCAGGGCTCTCGTCGCCCTTTTCGATGGCATCGAGGATCCGCTTTTCCATCTCCGCAGCCGCGGCGCGGGTGAAGGTGGCGGCGACCACGAATTCCCCTTCCCTTTCGAGGTGGCGGCGGACCTGCTCTGTCAGACGGTAGGTCTTCCCGGAACCGGCCGAGGCGGTGACGAATAGGCTCTTCACCATGATCGGCCTCCTGTCCGGTAGAGGTCGGGCTTCAGGCAGAGCGACTTGTGGGGGCAGTAGGGGCAGCCCTCGGCATGGAAGTTCGGGGTGAAGCGTTCTTGTGCGAGGAGCGCATCGAGCCTGCCGGCGATGCTCTCCAGCGTGGCCTCGCAGGCGGCGAGATCCACCTCAGCCAGGCGGCCCTCATAATCGCCGGCTACCCGTGGGCGCAGGAAGAGATGGGCCGCAGCGAGTTGGTCGGCCGTCGCTTTCTTGTTGTACAGGGCGAGATAGGCATAGATGAGCAACTGGAAGCGGTCGTCGAAGGTGTCGGGCTTCTCCAGCCGGTCCGCCAGGCGGTCCTTTTCGGAGTAGGCCCTCTTTTCCTTGTATTTGAGGTCCGTGATGAGAAGCCTTTCCCCTTCGGCTTGCAGGCGGTCGATGCGCCCCCGGAGCTGGTAGCGGCCCCCGCCGAAAGGGGCCGTAAGCGTCAGTTCGGCCTCCGTCACCTCGTCGGAGAAGAGAAGCGGCCGGCCCGTTTCCGCCTCCCAGGCCGCAATGTCGGCCAGATGGCTCCGGACGATGGCCTTGCGGACGGCCTGGTCCGGGAGCTTCTCCTGGATATCCCGGTCAGCCTCCCAGCGCTCGTCGAATAGTTTGAGCCACCGATCGATGGCCGGGCGCTGGTCGTCATTCCCGCGGAAGCGGGAATCCAGGATAGTACTGGATGCCGGATCAAGTCCGGCATGACCATTTTTATGTCTACTTGCCGGAGAAATAAGCTCCACAAAGAAGCGATGGAGGAAATCGCCGATGAGGAGATTGGCGCTATCTTCGTCCTCGAAGCAGGCGGGCGGTGTCACGCCCTCGATGTCCTCGAGGATGAAGCGGCAGGGGCAGGTGAAAAACTTCTTCAGGGACGTGAAGGACCAGGCGCGTCTTCGCAGCTTCTCCCGCAACGCTTCGGTGTTCTCGATGACGAGGCTCCCTTCCGGGACGTGGAAGGGTTCCGGGGCCAGCCTGCGCTTCACCGTTTTCTGGCCGAATTCGGTGGCGAGAAACGAGAAGTGGGGCGACGGCGCCTCGCCGCACCCCTGGTCGTAGAGGGCCGCGATGTGGGCCGTGCGGCCGAAGGAGAGAAACTGCCGCAGGGCCAGATCGTCCGCCTCGTAATGGGTCCGGTAGAGGCGCGGCAGATGGATCAGGTTCAGGTAGGGGCCGCCGAAGGGCTTGGCCGGAAACACGCCGCTGTTCATGGGGAGGATCACGGCGCGGCCATAGGGGATGCCGGTCGCGTCGCCCAACCCCACCACCTGAATCGGGGCGCTCCGCCTGCCGTGGAGCCGCAGCTTCTTGACGCTGACGAGGTACTCGGCCAAGGGTGTCCAGGCGTCGCCCATGAGCGGGCGGAGACGCTCCAATTCGTCGCAGAGCGTGATCGCCGCCTCGAAGGCAGAGCGGTCCGCCTCGCCGAGATCGTTCCACCGGGCGGTGAGTTCCCCGACGAGATCGCGTCGCACGGCGGAGAGCCTCTTTTTGCCCTGGATCGCCTCTCGCAGGCGCTGCGCCGCCGCGAAGGCGGAGAAAGGGAGCCAGGGGGCGAAGTTGACCTGAGCGCCCAGGGGGCGGAAGAGGAACTCCCAGAGGTAGAAGGAAAGCCTCTCGTCCAGCGGCACGATGAAGAGCTGCTCTCCGTCGCTGTGGGGCGCGCGCTGGAAGGCGTCGATCTCCCGGGCAAGGAGCGCCGGCAGGGCGGCCCGTTCGGAAAGTTCCGAAAAGGCGAGCCCCTCGCCGGTGTTGCGCCGTTCGGCGACGCCGATCCGCCGGACGAGCGACAGGGCCGTCTCATAATCGGGCGGCTCCGTCGGCATGTGGGGGCCGAAGAGCGGCGCGTCCACAAAGAGGCGCTCGCGGGGGATGAGTCTGAAGAAGCGCTGGTTCACCGGGGTCATGAGGGGCAGGCCGACGAAAAATTCGCCGTCGTTCAATGCGAGATCGGCGAGCCGTTCCGCTTCGAAGGGTGGATAGAAAAGCCCCTCCCGAGCAAGACGGCTGCGGAAGGCCTCCAGTGTGGCGAAGAAGCCGTCGATCCGGGCAAGTTGTTCGGGGCCGATGCGGTCCAGGCTGCGCAGCTCCCCGATGCTCACGGAGAACTCGGAGATTGTGGCCAGAAAGGAGAGGAGCCGCTGGCTGTCGGCCGGGGGGAGGGATTGACCCTCTTCGCCGCACCGGAGGGCATGAAAACGGAGAAAAACCTCGTCCTCGGGCAGGGCCGTGCGTCCCGTGGCCTCGGCAATGCGGTGGGTTCGGTAGTCGTCGAAGGAAATGACAGTGGGGAGGAGCCCACCGATGCGGGTATGGACGAGGTAGTGCAGAAAGTCGCGGCCGCGGCCTGTCATCGAGATAGCCGTGAACCGGCTCATGTCCGGATAATCGGCGCGGAGCCGCTCGATGAGGGCCTCTGCGGCCGGATGGAAGTCACCTGCCGGAGTGTCGGGATGGACGATCTGATCGGACATAGCAACCGTTTCCTTCCCGGATTGCATCATGAGAAATTAATCGTCAGCTTCCTACCGGTATTGTGTTTCAAACCATAATTGAAAAGGCATTGCTTTTTTACAGCCGGGATATACCAATGTTTCGATACATATTCAACAAAACTTGTATTTATGATCGGTAAAGTTAGTTTTGACGATATATTAATAATGGCGAGCTGTTGTACCCTGACAAATTATCAGAATGAAAATCCATAAATAGTAACGCTTACCCTTTGAAATCTTTCGTTAAGAATTGTATCAAGAAATTGCTCCATATCTAATTCCACACACGCAGGTTACTGTGCTCAACCCAAAAAGACCAGACGGACATTGAGGCCGATCTGTTGACCTTGCGATACCGGAGTTGTTTTACACCCATTATGGAGTAGTGAATTACCGTTGTTAATTACTTGACATGATCTGTAACCATCTGTTAAATTTAATTTTATAAGCTCTCAGGAAAATGTGGTAAAGGGGTAAAGCCGTGAGGAAGCAGAAAAAACAGGGAAGTAAAGGCAAGGGTCTTTCACAATATCGGGATCCCGAAAAAAGACAAGGACACCGTTTCTTTTTTGTCTGGCTACCCGTTATTATTGTGGTAATTTTATCTTTTTATGTCTTGGTGTTTGATCCTCCACGGCCAATCGGACAGCCGATCCCGGGAACTTCAAGAGATAATAAACAGGAACAGTTGGGTGAATCCAACGGGAATGCATACATGGTCGTTCTTGACGACGGCAGAATGGTGACGATTGAAGGCTCACTTATGGAATCTCTTAAAGCAGGCCGCCGTGTGCTGGTTCAGGAAAATATAACCCTCATCTTCAAACGAAAATACTTTTCTTTTGTACGATATCTTGAATAAAACGTTAAATCTTTAATGACGCACAATAAGCGTATCCGCGGTGGGACTGGTGCGCTCGGAGGAGAACATTAACAACTCATAATCCAGGTCGCCCCTTTTCAATCCGCCATGGATATCCCAGGCGTTTTTTGTATTCTTGATCAAGGAGTTTGAATCATGGGAGCCAATGCGACGGTCGGCACGTTTATCGCCGTGGTCGTTGCGCATATCATGGCTGATTTCATGGGCACGAGCGTATGGCCGGTTTACAAGACACTGGCCGGTTTGGATGTCGCCAAGGCCGGATGGATCGCCACCGTCATCGGTATGAGCGGAACAGCGCTTCAGCCGGTATTCGGTTTGCTCGCCGACCGATTCGGGCCGCGACGGGTCATCCTGCTCGGCACGCTGCTGACTTCGTTTGCCTTGCTGCTCGGCCCGCTGGTCGATTATCAATCGGCGCTCGACCGCCAACTGCCGACGTTGTTCGGATTGAGCGGCTTTTACCTTGTCGTGTACATGATCCTTGCGGCCGGCCGACTCGGACAGGACATGTTCCACCCCTCGGGAGCGGGGCTGGCGGGCAGCTTCTCCGCCAGGCGCGGCTCGATGTTCCTCGCCGTGTTCATCGCCGCGGGCAGCATCGGCTTCGGTCTCAGCCAGATCGTGTTTCGCACCGCTTACAACAACCTCGGCCATCATACCGAAATCCTTTTCATTCCCGCGGCGATCCTCTGGGCGTTTGTCTGGCTGAAGTGCCGGCCGGCCGAGGTGCCGTACTCCGAGAGGATATCCGTCATCGGATCGCTCCATGCCCTTCGCCCGGTGGCGCGGCAGATCCTGGTGTTGTTCCTGATTCTTGCGATTTCAAGCGGTGTGCTGACCGGGCTTTTTTTCCTCATGCCGGAATTTGCCCACGAGAAAGGTTATCCGGCCTGGATCGGACAGGGCGGGGCTTTCGGGCTGATCATCTTTGGCGCGACGGTGTTCATGGTGCCGATGGGCCATCTGGCAGACCGCATCGGCCGGCGTCGGACGTTGGTTGCGATGATGATTCTGTCGGCAATCAGCTACCATGCGATTGTACGCCTGACGCTGCCGGTGCCGGCATTCGTCCTGCTTTGCATTGTGGGTGGGGCATTCCTGGGGACGGTGAACCCGCTGGGCGTGGCGTTCGGCCAACGGATCGCCCCGCCGGAAAACATGAGCATCGTATCGGCGGTCCTGATGGGCTGGGCATGGTGTCTTGGCAGCACTGCGCCCAGCATTGTGGGCGAACTCTACCAGCACCTGGGTCACAACGCCTCGAAGACTTTGGTGCTGCTCGGAGCAGCGAATGTCGTAATGGTGATGATCGGTTTTCTGCTGCCCAAAGTCACAGACAATGTAGATTAGGCATGAAGCTCCGGCCTATGCAGTCAAGAATCCTTCAAACTTAGAAAGGAGGATGTTAGCAGCTTTCAAGAAGGGAAAGGCGTCTCGGAAGTACCCGAAACGCCCTGTGTATTTTGGTGATCGTTTTCTTGAAAAAGCCTTAAATCCGATTATCCTTGATCAGCATGGTCGAAGGATCGAGGAGCAGTGCGGGCCCGGCGGGGCTTGATTCTTTGCCTCGGAGCCGTTTGATGTGGACATCCGCATGCTCCGGCTGCAACTCCAGAACGAGATCGAACAGACCGGCAATCGCTGAAAAGGATCCCGGGAGCCCGTCCTTACCCGGCGATTCATGCCGGTGGGTGTGGACGGTGAACCAGACGTGCATCCCGTTCCCTGCAGCGAGCGCCTTCAGGTCGTTCAGATCGGCCCGCAGGGATTCGTCAAAATGAAGACCATCGATGATCATCATCGCCGGAGAAAAAATCCCCTGCACGGTCAAATCGTTTAACCGCTCCTTGAGTTTCGGAACGGTGAAGCTTTCGACGCGGAAGGTCATGATGAATCGGTGGGGCAGGACCGATTCCCACAGGCGGCTGGTCTGCGCCCCTTCATAACTGCCGGCAAGATGATGAAAAAGCTCGTTGTACCAGAGATTCACCTTGTTGACGGGATCGTTCAGGCTGATGTGGAGGACATTTCGACTTCTCAGCATGCCGTTCATGGCCAGTTGGACCAGCAGGGCGGTCTTTCCGACGCCGGCATGGGCGAGTACGGCGCCGAATTCCCCGGCGGAAAGAATGTCCTCTGTCTCGAAACCGAGCTGACGCAAGGGGTTGCGAAGGATAAGTTCTTTTTTCAACATGGCACCCTTCCTGTCTTGATGTTGGTTATTCTATCTTGCAGCAACGACCAGGAGTTCAGGTCGATGGCTGAAGTACCTCGAAAATCTATCCGCCATCCGTCCATCTGCCTGAGCGGTTATGCCGCGCTCTTCTTCCGCAGGGCAACCTCTTCGGCAATCTTCTCCGCAATGGATTGCGGAACCTGCCGATAGAGCGCAAATTCCATCGTGAACTGCGCCTTGCCCTGGGTGGACGATCTCAGAACCGTCGAGAATCCGAACATCTCGGCCAGCGGAACCTGGGCCTCGACCACGGTTATCGCCCCCTCATCCTGCGCGCCGACGATCATTCCCCGCCTCTGATTGAGCAGTCCCATCACCCCACCCTGGAACTCGGTCGGCGTCTCCACGACCACCTTCATGATCGGTTCGTGAATCACGGATTTGGCCTTGGCGTACCCTTCGCGGAAAGCGCCGCGGGCCGCCGCCTGAAAGGCCATGTCGGAGGAATCGACCGCATGGGACGCACCGTCGTTGATGACGATCTTCACGCCCGTGATGGGAAATTCCATCTTCGGCCCCTTGGCCATGCACTGCTGAAAACCCTTTTCACAGGCCTGTATGTATTGGGTCGGGATCGATCCGCCTCTGACCTGATTGTCAAAAATGAAATCTTCATCACCTTCCGTGATCGGCTCCATGTAACCCGCCACACGGCCGTACTGGCCGGACCCGCCGGTCTGCTTCCTGTGGGTGTAATTGAATTCCGCCCGCTGGGTGATCGTTTCACGGTAGGCCACGCGGGGTTTTCCCGTATCGACGTCGGTTCCATATTCCCGTTTCATCCGCTCCACATAGATTTCCAGGTGCAGTTCGCCCATCCCTTCGATGATCGTTTCGTTGGTTTCGTCATCCACATGGGTGCGGAAGGTCGGGTCCTCTTTGGTAAAACGGTTGAGGGCTTTGGACATGTTGATCTGGGATTTGTTGTCCTTCGGAAATATTGCGAGCGAGATGACCGGTTTCGGCACGAACATCGAGGTCATGGACAGGTTGATGCCCGGGGAAACGAAGGTGTCGCCGGAGGCGCACTCGATGCCGAAAAGCGCCCCGATATAGCCGGCGGATGCGGCCTCGATGTCCTCCATCTGGTCGGCATGCATGCGAACGACGCGGCCGACCTTTGTTTTTTTACCGGTCCGCGTATTGACGATCACCGATCCTTTGGCCAGCGTCCCCTGATAAACACGGACGTAGGTCAGTTGTCCGTAGGGGCCGTCTTCGAGCTTGAAAGCCAAAGCCACGATCGGCAGGGAAGGATCGGACGGGAGCACCACCGTGGCCTCTTCATGATCGCGATCCAGGGCGGTGTTCTCGACATCCGCCGGACACGGTAGATACCGGGTCACCGCGTCGAGCAGCGGCTGGACGCCTTTGTTCTTGTATGCGGATCCCATGAAAACGGGGGTGAGTTTCCGCGCCAGGGTTCCTCTGCGGACGGCGTCGATAATCAGGGCGTCCGATATCGGGCTCTCTTCGAGGATCGCCTCGGTCAGCGCATCGGAAAAGAGCGAGACGGAATCGATCATTGCATCGCGTTTTGCCCGGGCGGCGGCCATCAGGTCCGCCGGAATCTCGTCGATCCGGACCTGTTCGCCGTTTTCCCCCTCGAAATAGAGCGCCTTCATGGTGAGCAGATCAACGACTCCCCGGAAATCCGTTTCCAGGCCGATCGGCAGTTGCATCGCCAGTGCGTTGTGACCTAACTTGGAATGGAGCTGCGCAATGACGCGGGAAGGATCGGCGCCGCTGCGGTCGCATTTATTGATGAAGGCGATGCAGGGCACCTTATAGCGCTTCATCTGCTGATCGACGGTAATGGACTGCGACTGAACCCCGCCGACCGAGCATAGCACCAGCACGGCGCCGTCGAGCACCCGGAGGGAACGTTCCACTTCAATCGTAAAATCGACGTGGCCCGGGGTATCGATGATATTAATTTCATGATTCAGCCATTCACAAAACGTAGCAGCCGAGGCGATCGTGATGCCCCGCTCCTTCTCCAACTCCATAGAGTCCATGGTGGCCCCGACGCCGTCCTTTCCTTTGACGTCGTGGATGGCATGGATCCTCTTGGTGTAAAACAGGATTCGCTCGGTCAGGGTGGTCTTCCCCGAATCAATATGGGCGCTGATCCCGATATTCCGGACTTTTTCGACTGTGCTGCTCATACCTTTTCCTTCTGACGCAAATGACCCAAGGGTCATATAACGCAATGAAATAAAAATCCCCCATGGGCAAATGTCACACCAGATGGGGGATCCACTTTGGATGACGATGTCGTAATAACTGGCTTGAAAATACTCGATTCCGCTACGTTTGTCAAGAAAAAATTCTTATCTCAGATCTTTTTATGGAGAATCTCCCTCATGGCCTCGGAAAACAGGGTCACGTTTTCCCGCCGGCTCGAGAAGCCCATCAGCCCGACCCGCCAGATCTTTCCCTTCAGGGGTCCGAATCCGCCGGCGATTTCGATGTTATAGGTTTCGCGCAGGCTCGTCCGGACGGCGGCGTCATCGACGCCATCGGGGATGCATACCGTGTTCAGGGAAGGCAGGCGGTGCTCCCGAGGGACAAAGAGTTTCAAACCGAGGGTTTCCAGCTTTTTCCAGAGATACTCCGCATTGGACTGGTGTCGGGACCAGCGGTCCTCCAGCCCTTCCTCGAGGACGATCCGCAATGCTTCGCGGAAACCATAATGGAGGGTCGTGGAGGGGGTGTGGTGGTAGACCCTTTCCTGATTCCAGTATTTTTCGATCATCGTCAGATCGAGGCACCAGTTGGAAACGCGGGTTTTCCGCCGGTAGAGGGCCTCCCGGGCCCGATCGTTTGCGGTAAAAGGGGAAAGTCCGGGAGGGCAACCGAGGCATTTTTGCGATCCGCTGTAAGCCATGTCGATACCCCAAGCGTCGATGTTCATCGGAACGCCGCCCAGGGAGGTGACGCAGTCGATCAGAAAAAGAGCGCCGTGACGGTGAACGACGTCGGCCATCCCTTCCAGGGGCTGGAGCGCTCCGGTGGACGTCTCCGCATGGACGAGGGCCAGGATCTTGACCGGTTTGTTTTCGACAAGGGCGGCTTCGATCTCCGCCGCGGTGAATACGCCGCCCCAGGGTTTTTCAATCCGTTTCACATTGGCGCCGTAGATCTTCGCCATATCGCACATCCGTTCGCTGAAGTAGCCGTTGCATCCGATGACGACCGTGTCGCCGGGCTCCACGAAATTGCAGAAGGCGGTTTCCATCCCGGCGCTGCCGGTACCCGACATGGGAAAGGTCATAATGTTCTTCGTCTGAAAAACCGCCCGGAGAAGGACCTGCTCTTCATCCATCAGGGAGAGCCACTCCGGATCGAGGTATCCGATCAGCCCCGTACTCATCGTGCGCAGAACACGAGGATGAACGGCGCTGGGTCCGGGGCCGAGAAGGAGACGATACGGTACATTCAGATCGCAGATTGTAGATGCCATGATGATCCTCCATTCATAAAGAAATCGGGTAAATATCCTGTCAGAGGAATTGACGCACCGAACCGCCGGGCTTTGCGTCTATGCCCTCTCCATGTAAGCGCGTACCGCATATAAAAGAATCGTGCAAATGTCAAGGTTAATGACATGACGAATTAATGACATTCTTGAGTTGCGTTTTCTGACCGGGCGGGCAATGGGTGAAAACATGCATCACGAAACGTACGACTTCCCGAGTCAACCCTTCAGGGCTCTCATGATTTCCGGTGCACGTCCGGCGCTCCCCAGGACATCCCGATTTTTACGGCCATACATCGCCCGGAGGGCTTCCCTGGCAGGACCCAGATACTTTCTCGGATCGAATTCCTCCGGCTTCCGGGAAAATATTTCGCGGATCTTCGCCGTCATGACGATCCTCCCGTCAGAATCGATATTGATCTTGCAGACGGCCGAACGGGCGGCCTCACGGAGCTGCTCCTCGGGGATTCCCACGGAATCCTTCAGGCTGCCGCCGTAGCGGTTGATCGTCTCCACGGCATCCTGCGGGATGGAGGAAGAGCCGTGCAGGACAATCGGGAATCCGGGAATGCGCCGTTCGATTTCATGGAGGATGTCCAGACGGATGCGCGGCGATTGACCCACCTTGAATTTGTATGCCCCGTGGGAGGTTCCGATGGAAATGGCGAGGGAGTCCACTCCCGTCCGCGAGACAAAATCCTCCACCTCTTCGGGACGCGTATAGGTATGGCTTTCTGCGGCGACCTCGTCCTCCACGCCGGCCAGAACGCCCAGTTCACCCTCGACCGTGACGTCGTGAAGATGGGCAAAATCGACGACCTTGCGCGTCAAGGCTGCGTTTTCTTTGTAAAGCAGATGGGAACCGTCGATCATGACGGAGGAAAATCCCGATTCGATGCAGGACACGCAGAGGTCATAAGAATCGCCGTGATCCAGATGAAGGACGATCGGGATCTCCCCGGTCGCTTTCTCCGCGGCTTCCCGCTTCATCATCTCGACTGCGCCATGCGCCATATGGCTCAGCAGCGTCCGGTCCGCATAATCCCTGGCCCCTTTCGAAACCTGGATGATGACGGGCGACTGGGTTTCCAGGCAGGCCATAATGATCGCCTGGAGCTGTTCCATGTTATTGAAATTGTATGCCGGAACAGCGAAGCCCCCTTGTACGGCAGCGGCAAACATCACCTTTGTATTGACGATGCCGAGCGATGTGAAATGGACGCTCATATCCCCTCCTTATTGAAAGACATGTCCGTGAAACACGGCAAACAATCCGACGGTGTTATGGTCCCACATGTTTTTCGGACCATCCTCCTGTTTATTTCATATCATGCGGTCGTCACGACGGCAACACCTTTTCCGCACCTTTTCCGCGGCTCTTTTCCGTTCCGGTCGATGACATCTTCCTTGACAAAACGGCTTTTTCTCCATAGTAAACAGTCAATGATACTCGGTTGAAAATTCCGTTGCGGAGATGGGGATCGAAACGCACGCCGGGTTGGTCAACCCGGCAGTTCTGGATCGCCTGTCCGTGTACGCGAATGTAAAACAAACATCTTTATGCTTAAACATTCGGAACAGACAGGAGACAGACCATGACCGTGAAAATGTATACGCTGAGCACATGCGGCCACTGCAAGGCGGCGAAGCAATTCATGGCAGACCACGCGGTTGCCCATGAATTCAACGACGTGGACCTTCTATCCGGTGAAGCGAGAAAATCCACCTTGGATGAGATTCGGAAATACAATCCCGGTTGCAGCTTCCCGACCATTCTGATCGGAGACACGGTAATCATCGGGTTCAATGAGAATGCAATCCGGGAGGCCCTCGGTCTATGACGGCCGTACAGCTCTACGAGATGCTTCGGAAGATTCAGGAGCCTATGGGGTATTTTTTCAACCGGGAGCGGGAAAAGGTTTTTGACCTCCTGAACGCCCTTCTCCTCAACCGCGACCGCTACGGCTACATGTGCTGCCCCTGCCGCCTGGCATCCGGGGATCGCGAATGGGACCGGGACATCATATGCCCCTGCGCCTATCGGGACGAGGACATCCGGGAATACGGCCG
>JAPLJW010000186.1 GCA_026388365.1 Deltaproteobacteria bacterium
CGCTCGCCGACGCCCGCGAAGACGGAGATGCCGCCGTGGTGCATGGCGATGTTGTGGATCATCTCCATCATGACGACGGTCTTGCCGACGCCGGCGCCGCCGAACATCCCCATCTTGCCTCCCCGCGGAAAGGGGACGAGGAGGTCGATGACCTTAACGCCGGTTTCAAGCACATGGACCGAGGTGTCCTGTTCGAGGAAGGTTGGCGCCTCTCGGTGGATGGGCATGTGATGCTTTGCCTCGATGGGCCCGAGGCCGTCGACCGGCCTCCCGACCACGTTGAGGATCCTCCCGAGGCATTCGGGGCCGACCGGCACGCTGATCGGTCCGCCCAGGTCCTTCGCCTTCATCCCGCGCACCAGACCATCGGTGATGTCCATGGCGATGCAGCGGACGACGTTGTCGCCCAAGTGCTGGGCGACCTCCACGATCAGGTTGTCCTCGACGTCGTTGATCGTGGGATTGGTGATGGCGATGCCGTTCATGATGCTCGGGAGCTTTCCCTCCTCGAACGCCACGTCGACGACCGGACCGATGACCTGTACAAGCCTTCCAATGTTCATACCCGTCTCCTTAAAAATGGTCGAAGGAGCAGCCGGCTTGCGCCTGCCCGCCCCCTTTCTTTATCCTTTCGCCAGCGCTTCGGTGCCGCCCACGATGTCCATCAGCTCGGCCGTGATCGCCGACTGTCTTACCTTGTTGTACTTGAGGGTCAGACTCTGAATCAGCTCCTCGCAATTCCGGGTGGCGTTGTCCATGGCCACCATCCGGGCGCCGTTTTCCCCGGCGGAGGTTTCAACCAGCGCCCGGTAGATCAGGACATGGACGTACATCGGGAGCAGCTTCTCCAGGAGGGCCTCCTCAGAGGGTTCGTAGATGTAGTCGAGCCTATTTCCCGGTTCGATCTCCTCCTCGCGCCCGATGGAGGGGAGAGGGAAAAGCCGGACCACGGAGGGCCGGTGCACGGCCACACTGACGAATTCGTTGTAGAGGAGGTAGAGTTCGTCGAACTCCTCGCCGACGAACGGCGGAATGACGTCCCCGGAGATCTTCACGGCGAGGCTCATGTCGAACCCGCTGAAAACATCCGTCCGGGCGTTGATGGTTTTCGTCTTCTTCCGGAAGAAGTCTCTCCCCTTCCGACCGACAGGGATGAGTTCAACCTGCCGACCCTCATGACTTTTCTCCCGGATGAACCGTTCAGTCGCCTTGATCAGGTTGCTGTTGAAGCCCCCGCAGAGCCCCCGGTCGGAGGTCATGCAGATCACCCGGATCCGTTTCGGTTCCCGGACCGCGAGCAGCGGATGGGACTTTGCGTCCACGCGGAGCGCGAGGCTGCTCAGAACCTCCATGAACTTCATGGCGTAGGGCCGGAAGTTCTCCATCCGCGTCTGGGCGGCCTTGAACTTCGAAGCGGCCACCATGTTCATCGCCCGGGTAATCTGCCGGGTTTTGTGAACGGCGTTGATCTTCCGTTTAATATCCTTCAGTGCGGCCATTCAAATCTGCTCCAAATCGGCTGTTGAAAAACGACCATCTGCCGCGTTTCCCTCACCCTTCGCCGTTCAACGTACCAGAATGTACGCCTCACGGCTCATGGTTTCGGGGGCCTTGCATCTGGCCATTTTTGAACAGCCTCTGAATGAACCTTATTCATCAGGCTCCTAACGTCGGTTCTCCTGCGGTCACTCGGCGACATAGACCGAATCGAACGCTGCGAGCACTTCCCGCAACTTCTTGTCGAGTTCGGAACCGATGATCATTTTTTCGTCGATCTCCTTCATGATCTCCGGATACTTGCCCTCGACGAAGGAGAGAAGCTGCGGCTCGTAGTTTTTGAGCTTGTCCACGGGGTACTTGTCGAGGAAGCCCCGGGTGCCCGCATAGAGGATGACGACCTCTTTCGCGAGCGACATGGGGGCGAACTGCGGCTGATTCAGGATTTCCACAAGCCGGATGCCGCGGTCGAGCTGGGCCTGCGTGGCCTTGTCCAGGTCGGAGCCGAACTGGGCGAAGGCGGCCAGTTCGCGGTACTGGGCAAGATCGAGCTTCAGGGTGCCGGCGACCTGCTTCATCGCCTTCACCTGGGCCGCCCCACCCACCCGGGATACGGATAGACCGACATTGATCGCCGGGCGGATGCCGGAGAAGAAGAGGGAGGGTTCCAGGTAGACCTGGCCGTCGGTGATCGAGATGACGTTCGTCGGGATGTAGGCGGAGACATCGCCGGCCTGTGTTTCGATGATGGGGAGCGCCGTCAGCGATCCGCCGCCGAGTTCCTTGCTGACCCGGCAGGCCCGCTCCAGCAGCCGGGAGTGGTTGTAGAAGATGTCGCCGGGGAAGGCCTCCCGTCCGGGCGGGCGTCGCAAAAGCAGCGAAATCTGCCGGTAGGCGACGGCTTGCTTGGAGAGGTCGTCGTAGATGATCAGGGCGTCCTGCGCGCGGTCCCGGAAGTATTCGCCGATGCTGCAGCCCGCGTAGGCGGCGATGTATTGGAGGGTAGCGGGGTCGCTCGCGCAGGCGGCGACGACGCAGGTGTAGGACATGGCGTTGTGCTTCTTCAGATTCTCGACCACGTGGGCGACGGTCGATTTCTTCTGGCCGATGGCGACGTAGATGCATTTCACGCCGGTCTCCTTCTGGCGAATGATCGCGTCGATGCCGATGGCGGTTTTCCCGATCTGGCGGTCACCGATGATCAGTTCGCGCTGGCCGCGGCCGATGGGCGTCATCGCGTCGATCGCCTTCAGGCCGGTGTACATCGGCTCGTTGACCGGCTGGCGGAACACCACACCGGGGGCGATCATCTCGATCCGGCGGAATTCCGTCGTTTCGATGGGACCCTTGCCGTCCAGCGGGGCGCCCGTGGCGTCGATGACGCGGCCGAGGAGCGCCTCGCCGACGGGGATCTGGGCGATCCTGCCCGTCCGCTTCACGATGTCCCCTTCCTTGATGTGGGTGACTTCGCCCAAGACGGCGACGCCGACGTTGTCCGTCTCAAGGTTCAGAACCATACCGAGAATTCCCCCGGGGAATTCAAGCAGTTCCATGGCCATGGCGTTCTCCACGCCGTAAACCCGGGCGATGCCGTCGCCGACGGAGAGGACCGTTCCCGTTTCGCTGATATCCAGTTTCTTTTCGTACTCCTTGATCTGTCTGGATATGATCTCGCTGATTTCCTCTGCCCTGATGGTTTCCATGCGCTATAGCTCCTCCCCCAAGAGATTTCGGATGTTGTTCAGTTGCGTCCGGATGCTGCCATCGTACAGCGTGTCCCCAACCCGGACGACGATGCCCCCGAGCAGGGTGGAGTCCTCCAGGACGCTCATTTCGACCTCTCTGCCGGTCAGGCCTTCGAGCCCCATCTGCAGGCGATCGGAGAGTTCGCCGGTGAGCGGGAGGGCCGTCTTCACCGTGACCCGGATCTTCTTCAGGGCGTTGTCCATCAACCCCCGGTAGCAGCCCTCGATATCGGAGAGGATGCCGATGCGGCGCTTGTCGACCAGCAGTTTCAGAAAGTTTGCGGTCAGCGGGGAGACGCGGATCTTCTCCAGGACCGACTCCACGACCGCCTTCTTGTCAGGCTGAGCGAAGATCGGGTTCGCGAGGAACTCGCTCAGATTTTTATTTTCCCTAAGGACGGCTGAAAAGCGGCCCAGTTCGTGGTAATACTCCTCGTACCGCTTCTCCCCGCCGGCGATTTCGAAAAAGGCCCGGGCGTATCGCTTGGCGATATTGCTGCTGATCAATGTGAGCTCACCACCTTCTCGATATAGTCTTTCACCAGGGCTTCGTGATCGGCCGCCTGGATGTTCTTCCGGAGAAGCTCTTCGGCCATCAGCGTGGAGAGGCGGACCGCCTCGATTCGGAGTTCCCGGCTCGCCTTGTTGAACTCCTGCTCCATCCGCGCCTGGGTGTCTTCCTTCATCTTATCCGCGGCCTTCCGGGCATCCTCGATGATCCGTTCTTTTTCAGCCAGCCCCTGGGCCTGGATCATCCGGGTGATCTCATCGATCTCGCTCGTCGCCTTGTTGAGTTTTACGGCGTATTCCCGGAACTTCTTCTCCGCCTCCTCCCGGGCGATCAAGGCCTCGGCGAGGGCGGTTCGGATCCCTTCGCGCCGCCCGGCGAAGAAAGCCTTGACCTTTTTGGCCAAGAGCCAGTAGAGGACGCCGGCCAGGATGAGGAAGTTGACCGACCGCCAGGTAAAATCGAACCAGCTTGGCCCCTCATGACCGCCCTCGCCGCCACCGGAGGCATACGCCGCCGTCAGTGTGAAGAGGACGAAGAGAAGACCGGAGATGAAGAGGGTCAAGACCCTTCGTCCGCCTCCTGTTTCCTGTCCATTGGACTGCCGTCCTTTCTGAACCCCGGAAAGGCCGGATCGACTCACTTTACGGCTACCTCTCATCGGAGATTCCTCCCCAGGACCTTCTCCGCAATTTCAACCGACAGTTGCTGAGAATGATCGGTCAGGATCTTCTTGGCGGCGCCGATTTCCCCATCCATTCGGGCGTGGAACCGTTCCATCATTCCGGGGAGCTCCGCCCTGACCGTATCGATGACGGTCTTGGCCTCCTCGGCGCCCTGCCGGATGATCTCGTTCTTCTGTACGACAGCCTCCGCCTTAGCCTGGTGGAGCTTCTCCTCGTAGGCGGCCATCTTCTGTTCGACGGTTTCCTGAAGGCGCCTGATTTCGGCGTCGGAATCCTCGAACTGCTTTCTCCGTTTGTCAATCATGCCGAGGATCGGTTTGTAAAGCAGGACATTCAGGATAAAGATCAGTAGGAGGAAATTGACGATCTGAATTCCCAGGGAATAATCGAGACTGACCAAGGCCCGTCACCTCAAAGGGGATGTTATTAAAAAACCGAGCATAATCAAAAATATTACACCGGATGACGGCATCCGACGATTTTGTAACTGTTTATGACCACGGGTCACCATTTGCAGCGGTGGAATCACTATATCATTCTTCACGGACCGTCAAGAGAAAAAAGGATAAAATATTACCCGGTTATTTGCCGCCGTGACTATTGTGAATCCATAATAAATATAAAGACTTATCATTAACGATGCGCACAACACTACGATCCCGTAAAAAAAGTCTTATTACTCCGGCAAATAAATACGTCAATCGCGGTCATGCCGGACCCCGTATCAGGTCCGGGGCAGGCCTGAACGGGTGTCCCTTCATCTACCCTTTTCCCCGGCTGCGGTCTGCTCCAGAGGGAGGGTATGGATCTCGGCTTCGCTGCGCGTCATGTGACAGGTTCCCTCGAAGAAGGCCCCTTCCTCGACGGCAAAGATAGGCGTGTTCAGATCGCCCGTCACCTTGCCCGTCGAGTAGATCCGGATTTGCTTCTTGACGTCGATCTGCCCGCGCACGTCGCCGCTGATCATGACGGCGTCCACGCGAATGTCGGCCTCGATCTCGGCGCCTTCGCCGATCACCAGCGTGCCGCTGCCGAAGATGCTGCCCTTGAAATCGCCATCAATCCGGACCGAACCGTTGAACATCAATTTGCCGGCGAATTCAGCGCCTTTCCCCAAAAAAGCCCTGACCTCTTCCTCTTCTCTTTTCTTTTTCCCCAGCATGGTGTCACTCCTTTAGGATCGCTTGCCGCCTCCACTCGATTTCGCCACGAAGTCGGAGACGGGTCTGGCATATTTATGGGGGGGCAAGCGCTTGCTTAACCCTTGGTCTTGATCTTGGGGTTTTTTGACTTGGCTTCCTGAATGCCCGCAGATTGGCTGGATTCGGAGGGCAGGGCTTCCGCCTGAATCCCCGCCTCCTCGATGGCGGCATTGACCGCAATCGTCAGATAGGAGATCGCCTCCGCAAGGGAACAGTTCTTCGTCGCTTCGAGCCCCAGGGCGATCTTCTGCTGGTTGTAGAGGCTGTAGTAGGTCAGCGATCCCATCTGTTCCCGATGCCGTGATTGCTTGACCGCGGTACGGGTATTGTTGACCATGAAGTGGTAATTCCAGCCGGGGATTTTCCGGTTGGCCCGGTAGACGACCCGTTTGGCATAATTCTCCAACTCCAGCTTCTGTCCGTCCGGCAGGTGAAACGTGGCCGTGTCGATGACATTGGACTGTCCCCATTTGGAGGGATTCCTGTTTCGGGATATCCAGCGGGGGTTGTAGAAATCGTAACCCTGGTGAAGGTTCAGGACGTAGTCCGACTGCCGGATCAGTTGCTTGACCAGATTCACAACTTTGGCGTCGGGATTGGAATGGTTCGGAGGCAGGTTGAAAAGGCGATTCATATCGCCGCCGAGACCGCACCGCTTTCCCGCACGGATGGCCGCTCCGTTCAAACGCGGGACAATGATCAGGTTTCCCTTCTTCATTTTGAGGTTTGCGTACCGCTCCGCAGACAGGTAACCGCCTGCCTCGTCACCATGGATTCCCGCAATGATGAGCAGCGTCGGTCCCGGTTCTTTTCCCCGGACATGGTGGACGGTGAATTCCTGTTTCGTCTCCTGGAAGTATGTCTCGGTTTGAGATCCCGGGGGGGGCTGGCCCTTTTCAGCGGTCAGACCGTCGAAACGGAAGCAGAGAACAAGGAATGCCGCTGCGGCTAAAAGAAAGACTCGCCGAAAATTGTCCATCCCTCGTTTTCCTTTTTCAGATAGAATAACTTCTTTGAATGGCTCTCGAAATTGCTGGAACTGTATTTTTGAACAAACCGCACGGCAGCCGTCTCTCTTTGCTGTTCCTGGGGGAAGACGATGGCCATTTGTTCCACCTTCACGCGGATGAACTTCTTGCCGCTGTTGACCCGCTCCTTATGGCGTTTGAAGGCGGCAAAATTCATCCCTTCTCCGTTGATGAAATCCTTTGAGAAGTAACGCAGATATTTCTCCGTGTTGCCGCTCTCCCATGCCTGCCGCCAGGCATCCATGACATTGCGGATCTCCTGAAGCGATTCCCTCCGGCTGCCCTCTTTGACGAAAGTGACCTTGTCGACAATGGAAACATTGGTGCCACTGGGATGGAGCAGGTTTTTAAGCTCCCGGATGATGTCGTTGGAGACGGCAATGCAGCCTTTCGTATTCAGGAGGTCTCCCACACCGACAACCTTGCCGGGAACATGTCCGTGGATCCAGATCCCTCCGCCGTTCTTGCGCTCCTTACGATCGAGGAAATTGGGATAGTTCAATACGAAGGCCCCTTCCCCGTAAATTTCCTGCAAGGCGCTCCCCGGTGTGTAGCGCAGGGTAAAATAGCTCCCCTTGGGCGTCGCATAATCCCCGGCTTTTTTCTTGTTTGTACCGTTCGCTCCGATGATGCAGGGGTAGGATTTGACGAGTGCAAAACGTTCATCCTGGAATTTGAGCAGATGGAGGAGTTTGCTTTCCTTCTCGCAAATGAGCGCATACTCGCCTGGTACAGCCAAGCCAAGGGGTGCAGGCATTTCGCCGGCCGGTATCGAAAGCTGAACCGGTTTCACCGATATGGCGGCAGGTTTCTGTTCAACAGCCGGCGGTTTCACCGATACGGCGGCAGGTTTCTGTTCAACAGGCGGCGGTTTCACCGATACGGCGGCAGGTTTCTGTTCAACAGCCGGCGGTTTCACCGGTTCGCCCTTGGATTCGGCAACTGTTTTCACCGGTGGGGGTTCGGTTACGGTCTTTGCGGGCGGTGCGACGGGCGCCGGGGGCAAAGCGGCGGCTATCTGACGTCTGGCATCCGCAAGATGAACCAAGGCCTTCTGCATATCCATCCGGCCAAGCGAATCCTGGAGGAGGACAAGACTCCTGCTGGTCTCTTGAAGAATCAACAGGGCCCTTCCGCTGTTTTTCGTCTCTTTGATAAAAAGGGTCAGGAGGATGAGATTGAGAACGAGGAGGAGGGCGATCAGTCCGATCCCCGCCTTGATATAAAAATCGCTTGATGTATCTCTGTAATTTTTCGGCAATTTCAGGTTATGAGTCGGCATAGGTTTGGCTTATATCTTTTGTATTCATGCCCATACGGCGGTTCCGCTCGCAGTACCTTAGCGGCTCTCCTGACGGACTCTTCCCATAATATCGGGATCTGGTCAAGCGGAAATCTTTCCACCCCGCCATGACCGTCTCATCCCTTTTCCCCGGCTGCGGTCTGCTCCAGAGGGAGGGTATGGATCTCGGCTTCGCTGCGCGTCATGTGACAGGTTCCCTCGAAGAAGGCCCCTTCCTCGACGGCAAAGAGAGGCGTGTTCAGATCGCCCGTCACCTTGCCCGTCGAGTAGATCCGGATTTGCTTCTTGACGTCGATCTGCCCGCGCACGTCGCCGCTGATCATGACGGCGTCCACGCGAATGTCGGCCTCGATCTCGGCGC
>JAPLJW010000268.1 GCA_026388365.1 Deltaproteobacteria bacterium
ATCTTCGTATAGAACCGCGCGTAGAGGAGGTGGAGGATCGCATGTTCGATGCCGCCGATGTACTGATCCACCGGCATCCAGTAATCCAGCTTCTTCCGGTCAAGGCCCGGCTTCACGTCGTGGCGGGCCGAACAGAAACGGTCGAAGTACCAGGAGGACTCGACGAAGGTATCCATCGTGTCCGTTTCGCGCCGGGCCGGCTTCCCACAACTGGGGCAGGTTGTCTCGACGAAGGGTTTGTGCCGGGCGAGCGGCGAGCCCCCCTCGCCGGTGAATTCCACGTCCCGGGGGAGGATGACGGGGAGGTCTTTCTCCGGAACGGGAACCGTCCCGCACGCCTCGCAGAGGATCATCGGGATGGGGGCGCCCCAGTAGCGCTGCCGGGAGATTCCCCAGTCGCGCAGGCGGTACTGGACCGTTTTCTTTCCCCGGCCAAGCGACGCCAGATGGTCGGCGATCGCGTCGAGGGCCTTGAGATTCTCCAGGCCGTCGAAGGAGCCGGAGTTGACGAGGATCCCCTCGCCCGTGTAGGCCTCGGCCATCGTCTGGACGTTCAGCGCCCGGTCGGGGGGCTGGATGACAACGATGAGCGGCAGGCTGTACTTCTTGGCGAACTCGAAGTCGCGCTGGTCGTGGGTCGGAACGGCCATGACACAGCCGGTGCCGTAGTCGGCGAGGACGAAGTTCGCCGCAAAGATCGGCATCTTTCGCCCCGTGACGGGATTCAGGCAATGCGTGTCGAGGAAGATGCCCTCCTTCTCATAGAATTCGGAGGTCCGCATTTTCTTGTCCTGTTTTTTAATCTTCTCTACGAAATCACGGACCGATCCTTCGCAACCCTTTCCGCGGACGAGGTCCATCACGAGGGGGTGTTCGGCGGCGACCAGCATGAAGGTGGCGCCGAAGATCGTGTCCTGGCGCGTGGTGAAGACCCGGATCGCGCCTTTCCCTTCGGCCATCGGGAAGGAGGCCTCGCAGCCGTAGCTCTTCCCGATCCAGTTCTTCTGCATCGTGAGGACCCGCTCGGGCCAGCCGGGGAGGCGGTCGCAGCAGTCGAGCAGCTCGTCGATGTAGGCGGTAATCCGGAAGAACCACTGGTTCAGGTACTGCTCCCCGACCTCCGAGCCGCACCGCCAGCAGAGGCCCGCCTCCACCTGCTCATTGGCGAGGACGGTTTCGCATTTCGGGCACCAGTTCACCGTGGAGCTCTTCTTGTAAGCAAGCTCTTTTTCATACATCCGGAGGAAGAAGAGCTGCTCCCATCGATAATATTCGGGTTCACAGGTTGCAAGCTCCCGGTCCCAGTCGTAGCTGAAGCCCATCCGTTTGAGTTGGCGCTTCATGTTTTCGATATTTTCATGGGTCCAGACGGAGGGGTGGACGCCCCGTTCGATGGCGGCGTTTTCCGCCGGCATGCCGAAGGCATCCCACCCCATCGGGTGGAGGACGTTGAACCCCTTCATCCGCTTGTACCGGGCGACGACGTCGCCGATCGTATAATTCCGCACATGGCCGATGTGGATCCGGCCGGAAGGGTAGGGGAACATCTCGAGAAGATAGTATTTCTTTTTATCCGGATCTTCCGTCACCTTGAAGATCTTCTTTTCTTCCCAGTGTTTCTGCCACTTCTCTTCAATCTCTAAGGGGTTGTACTTTCTGTCCATGCATCGCTCCATTGTCTTCGGGTGAAAAAGACCCGTGCAGTCGAAAATCCTGCGCGGGGGGAAACCGAACGCCCTCACCGGAGGATCGGGCTCCGCAGCGTCTCATTTTTCGAACGTCCCGGAGGACTCCGTAGCACATCGAGCCCACCCTTTCAATCCCATTTTACGCCAGGCAGATCTTTGACGGCTTCGTAAAAAAGTTCGCAGGCAAGGCTCGCGAGTCCCAAGGAGTGAGGCGTACTTTTTCGTACGCCGCAACGACAAGGGATGAACCGCAACGCAGCATCCGGACTTTTTACGAAGCCGTCCCTATTTTTTCCAGAATTCGGGAAGCAGCAGTACCAGTACGGTATAGATCTCCAAGCGGCCGACCAGCATGCAGAAGGAGAGGATCCATTTGCCGACGGCGGGCGCCTCGCTGTACGTGGTCGCCGGGTGGTAGAGTCCCAGTCCCGGTCCGACGTTTCCCAGGGTCGTTGCCACGGCCGCGAAGGAGGTGATCATGTCGAGTCCGAGGGCGGACATGGCGATCGTGGCGAGGATCGCGATGCAGAGATACAGGACAAAGAATCCCAGGACGCTTTTCATCACATCCTGGGGGACGGTCTCATGTCCCAGCTTGACCTGGGTGACGGCGTGGGGGTGGACCAGGCGGTAAAGTTCCAGATACCCGTGCTTGAGGACCAGCAGGATCCGGACGCATTTGATTGCGCCGCCCGTAGAGCCGGCCGAGCCGCCGATGAACATCAGCAACAGAAGAATGATCTGGGAAAAGGCGGGCCATTTCGCAAAGTTGTCTGTGACAAACCCGGTTGTCGTAATGATCGAGGAGACCTGAAAAATGGCGTAGCGGAAGGCTTTGCCGATGTCCGCGAGGACGTTCAGCCGGAGGTCCAGCGTGACGAGGATCGTGGCGACGAGAACCGTGCCAAGGAAAAAACGCATCTCGCTATCCCTGTAGAAGGTCCGGAAATCGCCCATCAAGAGCTTGTAATGGAGGGTGAAATTCATCCCGGCGATCAGCATGAAGACAACGAGGACGCCGTCGATATAGGCGCTGTTGAACCAGGCGACGCTTGAGTCCTTCGTCGAGAATCCCCCGGTCGCCATCGCGCAGAAGATGTGGTTGATCGCATCGAAGGCGCTCATCCCGCCGAAGAGGAGAAAGATGAATCCGGCAACTGTGATGATGACATAGACAATCCAGAGCGACCGGGCCGTTTCCGCGATACGCGGCACCAGTTTTTCCTTGACCGGTCCGGGGACCTCCGCCTTGAAGAGCTGCCTTCCCCCGACCCCGAGGAAGGGCAGAATGGCGATGGAAAGGATGATAATTCCCATCCCGCCCAGCCACTGGGTCATGGACCGCCAGAGGAGGATCCCATGGGGCAGCGCCTCGATTTTGCTGATGACCGTCGCCCCGGTGGTCGTGAAACCGGACATCGTTTCGAAGTAGGCGTCCGTCAGACCAGGGAGGGCGCCGTAGATCATGTAGGGAAGCCCCCCGAAGAGGGAGGCGAGAATCCACCCCGCAGAGACGATCAGGAACCCCTCCCGGTGGCTGAGAACGATCTTCTGCTCCCGGGGTCTGCCCGTAAAATACAGGGCGCCGCCGGTTCCCGACGTGATCCCGACGGACAGGACAAAGCTCCAGGCGTCGGCCTCGCCGTAGTATAGGGTGCAGGCCAGCGGGACCAGCATCGTAAGGCCGAGAATGAACAGGAACGCCCCCAGGGTGTTGAGAACGGGTTTGATCTTCATCCGAAGTATTCCAGTTTCACGGTGAGCAATTTTTCGAGCTCGCCGATGGCCGAACGGGGCGTGAAGATGACGACGTGGTCGCCCGGCCGGATAACGGAATTGCCGTCAGGAATGATGATCTCCTCCCCCCGGCAGATCGCCCCAACGATGGTGCCGCGGGGAAAATGGATCTCCTTGAAGGGGCGGTCGGTGATCTCCGAGGTCTCGAGGGCGATGAATTCGAAGGCCTCCGCCTTTTCATCGCGGAGCGGTGTGGCGGAAATCACCTTTCCTTTGCGGATGTAATGGAGGATCCGGCTGATGGCGGCATGGCGGGGGTTGATCACCCCGTCGATCCCAACCCGCGAAACGAGGGGGATGTAATCGATCCGGTTGATCAGCGAGATGACCTTCCGGGCGCCCAGTTGTTTGGCAAGCAGCGCCCCGAGGATGTTCGCCTCCTCGTCGTTCGTCACCGCGATGAAGAAATCGGTCTCCTCGATGTTCTCCTCTTTCAGGAGCTCCTGGCTCGTTCCGTCGCCGTGCAGGATGACCGTCTTCTCCAGACGGGAGGCCAGGATTTCGCACTGGCCGTGTTTCTTTTCGATGAGCTTGACGGCGATGTTTCTTTTTTCGATCGCCAGAGCGAGCATCATGCCGGTGTTTCCACCGCCGATGATGATGATCCGCCGGGGCGGCTCCGTGTCTTTGCCGAAGAAGCGAAGCAGCTCCCGGACGCGGGCGGCGTCGGTGACGGCAAAGAGGTAATCCCCGTCTTCGATGACCGAGACGCCCGACGGGACGATGAACTTGTCGCCCCGGACGATGGCGGTGATCAGGACCTTGAAATCGGATTCCATGGCCCGGAGATCGGAGAGCTTCTTCCCGATCACGGCGGCGCGCGGGTCGATCTGGAACCCCAGAAGCCGGATGCGTCCCCCCGCAAAGCTGAAGACCTCCGACGCCCCTGGAAATTCAAGGAGGTCCATGACGTTGCTGACCGCCTCCCGCTCCGGATTGATGCAGAGGTCGATGTTGAGGCGGTCCGTGCCGAACAGGGAACAGTCCCCGTTCAATTCCAAGTTGCGGATGCGGGCGATCCGGATGGGGATCCGGCACTGTGTGGAGGCGAGGAGGCAGGCGATCATGTTCGTTTCGTCGCTGTCCGTGACCGCGATGACCATCTCGGCCTGGGCCATGCCCGCCCGCTTCAGGACCTCGGGACTGCTGCCGCTGCCCAGAACGGTCTGCACATCCAGCATCTCCGAAACCTCATGCAGACGCTCTTCGTTCCGGTCGATGACGACCGTATCGATCCCTTCGCGGGAGAGGCTGTCGGCGATATGGTAGCCGACCTCGCCGGCCCCGATGATGATGACCTTCATGTCAATGAATCCCTTCGCTTCCCCATGGAATCATCCGGTCCGCGCGACGCTTGGGCCGTCGTCTTTGTCTTCTATAGTCAGAATCTCGCACCCCGTCGCCCCGATGCGCTGCCGGAAAAGATCCAGTCCCGCGCGGATCTCATCCGCGTGGTCCGCTTTTGCCGGAATCTCCAGACGGAGGGAGGGAAGTTCCTCCGGTTTGCATGAAAAACCGTCGAAAAGGCCCGTGATCAGGGCTTCGGCCATTCCTGAGAGTTTCAATCCCCGTTCGGCGGCCGGTACGGGAAGGGCCAGGTCGTCCGCCCGAATTCCGCTTACAGTCCGCGCCATCTCATAACCGGCGTTGTAGAGTCGGTCGTAGGTCAGTTCGGCAAGCGCCCCCAGA
>JAPLJW010000350.1 GCA_026388365.1 Deltaproteobacteria bacterium
CTTCCTTCAGCTTTTTCAGATAAACCCTCTTGCCGGACCATCCCCCTCCCGCCTCCATGAAAAGATAAGCGGCCCAGGGGTTGGACTTGAGGTTTTCATGGGTTAATCGCTCAGCCATAATAAAGGCAACCGTTTTTTCATCCATCACATGCGGGCGTGCATAGATAGCGGTATTGACCTTCCCCGCACCGTCGGCCGTAGCCAGGACCCCGTATCCTTTTGCGTTGTCAAAATAGTCTTTTAGCGTCATCATCCACCTCCATAATAATTCCGTCCACCATCTCCTACACCCCTGGCATATATTCTGGTTTATAAGGGATGCAGGGATGCTCGGAATATAGGAACGACATCCTCGGTTGTCAATAAATCTTTCTGATATTCCTTGGAAATATCTTGGAAATATCTCCTTGACAAGCAATATTCCTTCTCTATACTCTAACATAGACAATAATAGATTATCAGACAGTATCAGACATGCAAAGCAAGCAAGCGGGTCGATATGATCGTGGAAAAAGAAACGGGCTGGGTCGGCCTGCGGTCCGTCTGAAGGACGAGGCCCATAACAGGAGGCATGAAATGGCCAGGCGGAACGGTCGGCCGAACGGAAACCCACCTCTCGCAAAGGCTCTTCTTGGAATATTCATCGCAGCTCTCCTCGCGGCGATGGTGGGTTGTATGCATTGGGCTCCGGGTGTGTCGGTCAGCGGCTACGGACCGCCAGGCGGAGACGCGGCGAGGCTCCTCGATGCAGCGCGCCGATTCGAGTCGACCGTCGATACACGTGAGGGCCTTCTCGAGATGGTGCGGGCCTACGAGGCGGCTGCCGCAGCCGACCCGACGAGTCGGAAGGCATTGGTCGGGATCGCGAATGCGCGGATCCTGCTGGCCACAGGCTATACGTCGACACGTTGGGAGAAGGCGGAGCACTACCAGAAGGCGATGCAGGCAGCCGAGAAGGTGCTCCTGCTAAACGACGACTTCCGCCGGCAGGTGGAAACCGGGACTCCGGTCTGGGAAGCGGTGTCGCGGCTCGGAAAGGACGATGCCGATGGAATGGGCTACTGGTCGTTCGGCGCTTGCTACTACTACCGGGAGGGCATACCCGGTCTCGCGAGGGCGTGGAATTTCCAGTGGATCGACCGAGCCCGGATCTTCATGCGACGGATCGAGGAGGTTGACCCGACCTGGAACGACGGCGGAAATCTCTTCAACATCGCCATCGTGTACATCGCACTCCCGAAAAGCCAGGGGGGGGATCTGAAGAAGGCCGAGGAGTACTTCGAGAAGGCGATCCAGGCGGGCCTCGACCCCATCCTCGTTCGATGGGGACGGGCGAAGTACCTCGCGACGCGGAATAAAGACCGCGAGTCGTTTCGCGCGGATCTCGAGTGGGTGATTGCTCAGGACCCGCGGCAGGGGCGGAAACGGCCCTACTCCTGGAACGTTTACTTCCAAAGGGAGGCGAAGTCGCTCCTCGATTCGATCGACCAGCTCTTCTGACGATCGCCACCCTGAGTTCTAACAGAAAGGTCGGCAAGGAAGATCTTCACGCACCGCGGACCGTTACCCATCCCCTCGTGCCAGGAGTTCGGTGAGATGGAGTATCTGCCCATCTCTCTCCAAAAGATCCGGGACATGGGAGCAGATGGCCGCCCCCCATTCCTTGGCGTCGAAGACCTTTCTTGTCATTGATGAGTTTTGTTCCCCAGTGTTATGAAGCTCAATCGAAAAAAGGAGGTTTTATGCCAATTCTCCCCTATGTAAAGCTCTATGTCATCAGCCTATTGATTTTCATCATTGTTGATCTCACATGGATTGCAGGGATCATGAAGAATTTTTACCAGTCGCAATTGGGACCCTTGTCCAGGATGACAAATGGAAGCATGAGTCCAAACATACCCTCCAGCATCCTTGTCTGGATGCTCATTGTTCTTGGCTTGATCCTTTTCGTTCTACCCAAGATTCCAAAAACAGGATCCGGTTTCGAGGGATTTCTCTGGGGAGCCCTATTGGGTCTGGTTGTATACGGGGTTTATGATCTCACGAATTTCGCTCTCTTGAAAGATTGGTCCCTTTCCATGACGATTGTCGATATGCTTTGGGGCATGATCGCCTGCGGACTTTCCGGCTTTATTGTCGGGCATCTGGCCCGGTGGCTCCTTTAATAGATTATTCACGACGGATTGATTATATTTGAATACAGACGGTGATCATGAAACACTCAATACGCATTATACTTGCAGCAGCGGTCATCATCTTTGGAGCGATGGATGCCATGGCGATCGAAGAGGCTGCGTACAACGTGTAGAAAAAAGATAACCGGTTCGAGATCCGCGATTATGCCCCTTACATTCTTGCCGAAACCATCGTGGAAGGAGATCTTGAAGAGGCTGGAAACAAGGCATTCAACAGGCTCTTTCGCTACATCTCCGGCGACAACCGGTCTCGCGACAAGGTGGCGATGACAGCCCCCGTATCACAAGAAACCATGGCGGAGAAGATCCCGATGACGGCTCCC
>JAPLJW010000146.1 GCA_026388365.1 Deltaproteobacteria bacterium
ATGGCCGGCTCGCCGTCGCGCGAAAGTTGCGACCAGGCCCAGACATAGTAGACGATCTGGGGAAGAATCCTGCCGAAGTTGATCGAATTGGCCGATGTCAGGTTAAACCCGACGAAGGCCGGATCGGAGAAGGGCTGCTTGACGAGGTCCTGGCAGTTGTCGAACTTCCCGTCCACGGAAACGGCCCGGACGTTCTGCCCGATCGTGTCCAACTGCTTCTTCTGCCGGCCGCTCACCTCGCCCCGCGGGTAGAGGATGGTCACGTCGATCCCCGCCACCCCTTTGAAGGCCTCGCCCACGGCGCTCCCCGTATCCCCGGATGTTGCGACCAGGACGTTCAGCCTTGTCCCGGGATCGCGCAAGGCGCTCATCAGACGCGCCATCATGCGCGCGGCGAAATCCTTGAAGGAGGCCGTCGGCCCCTGATCGAGGCGCATGATGTATTTGCGTGCAATGACATTTTCCAGAGGCACCTCGTAGTTGTAAGCGTCGTCGATGATCCGCCGGAGCGTCTGTTGGTCGATCTCCCCGGCGAGGAAGGCCTGCGCCACAAGCATTGCGGCTTCCGTGTAGGGCATCCCCTTGAGGGCTTTGAAGGTCTCCACGGGAAGGACCGGAATCGCCTCCGGCATGAAGAGTCCCTCGTCGGGGGCCTGTCCCATCAGGAGGGCCTCCCGGAAGGAGACCGTTTCCCGGAAGGGGGTGATGCCGGGGATCTGGTCGAGATTTCGATTGGTGCTGTAATATTTTATAGCTTCTGGCATAGGATTGACCTCGGATCTGATTCGCGAATGCATACCATATTTGATCCGGTTACGCAAAAGGTCTGTTAGGAAACCACAGGATGTCTTCTTCTGGGTATGGCGTGTGGCCGCTGGAAATTTGCCGGAGCCAATACAAAAAAATGAGCCGTAGATCGATTGGCGCAAGATCACATGGTTACGCAACATTCTCATTCATGAGTATTTAGCCATCAATTTGCCATTTGTATGGGACGTAGTTCAGAGCAAACTGGGACCACCGGATAAATTCTGCCGAAGCCTTCCGGAGAAACCATTGAAACGTCTGACCCGTAGTCTTAATGGTATAACCGATTTCAAGACTGACTTCAGCCAGCCATATTTTATAACCTGTAAAATTTCAAAAAGCTATACAGGGATCACGCTAGTGTATCATACTGACCGGTAGATCGGTGTTTGAGATATTATAAAGGATACGTCTAAACATTGTTAGGCGCACCAACGAGGCTTCTCACGTTCGACTGCGGTTCTTCTAGGGAGGCATGCTTGAGCAACGCGTACGCTCGGTCGAAGGCGCTCGGCGGTTGGCTGGGACCCTGGGGATTCCCTCTGATCTATCTCGGGTGGGCGTACCTCTTCTGGAGTCCCATATTCGCTTCTGGCGTATCGGTCTGGTCATTCCCCAATGTGCTGCTCTTCCTTATCGGGGGAGCGAGTCCTCTCCTCGCAGGCATAACGTTGGCAGGACTCGAGGGCGGCAGACAGCGCCTCAGCGAACTGGGGTGGCGGCTCATCGACGTCCGCCGTATCAGTCTTCGATGGTTGGCTGTCATCCTTCTCTTCTGGCCGGTATTCGACTTGCTCATGGCAGGAGGAGCGCTCGTCCTCGGCGTGACAGATCGACCTCTGGGAATCGTCTGGGATGTAGTAACCGTGCCCCGGACCCTTGCGTTCATGTTGCTGCTGTCGTTCGTCTTCCCGGCTGTCGAGGAGATCGGCCTTCGCGGGTATTGGCTTGATGAGTTGCAGGAGCGCTTCGACCCGGCAGTTGCCGGCCTGATCAATGGAGCTACCTGGGCGGTCTGGCACACGCCTTTCGTCTGGTTCCCGGGATACTACGCGAACACGGCCTTCAGCCCGGAGCTGTGGTGGTGGCTACCCTCCATAGTCCTGCAGACCCTGCTGATTGTCTGGGTCTACAACGGCACCAACCGAAGCATTCTGGGAGTGCTCCTGTTTCACGGGATGATGAACTTCACGGGCGAGTTCCTGGGACTGGCCCCGGAGATGTTCCCTTTCATGCTCGTGGGCAACTTCCTCGCAGCGAGTGTCCTTGTCGTGGCATGGCGGCGGTTACGCAGTTAGCCTGCACGTGACGCCCCATTACATGCAGCCGACCTCGTACCTCGGCGGCGGATGCCTTTGTTGCCGCAGCGCTGCGCGCGCCGCCAACGGCGACGCCAAGCTACCGCTTTTTAGCTCCTTGTTATGGGCAACAATCCCATCCCTTAAGATAACGGCAATTGATTATTGGTGGTCAACTGCTATCAGTTCAGCCTCAACCCACTTCTTGACAATCAATAAACTATCAACGAACACTCGAGATGTTTGATATCTTCTTGAGTCTGTTAAGTTTGCCTATCAAAATGATCTGTCTGTTGCAGCCTCCGCGAAATATTTTTATCCCCTCGCAATCCCGCTCGGAATCTGATAGATTCCGCTCCGGACGGCGTAAGGATGCCGTAAATCCGCCGGGGAGGTCGATCATGAAGGAAGAGGCGAAGGTGCGACTGACCGAAACGGTCCATGGGGCCGGGTGAGCCTGCAAAATAGGTCCGGGAGACCTGCAGGAGGCGCTCAAGGATATGCCGCTCATCACCGATCCGAACCTGATCGTCGGCATGGAGCACGCCGAAGACGCCGGGGTTTACCGTCTCCGCGACGACTTGGCGATCATCCAGACCGTCGATTTCTTCACCCCGATTGTGGATGACCCCTCTACCTTCGGACGGATCGCCGTGACGAACGCGCTGAGCGACATCTATGCGATGGGCGGCCGGCCGCTTACCGCGATGAACATCGTCTGCTTTCCGATCCGGAAAATGGACATCGGCATCCTCCGCCAGATCCTCCGCGGCGGCCTGGATCAGATGCGGGAAGCGGGTGTCCTGCTGATCGGCGGCCACAGCGTCGAGGACGATGAGCTGAAGTACGGCCTCTCCGTGACCGGGGTCATCCATCCCGACCGGGTCCTCTTCAACCGGGGGGCGTTGCCCGGGGACCGCCTGATCCTGACGAAGGCCCTCGGCACGGGCATCGTCAGCACGGCTGTCAAGGGCGGCGTGGCCGATCCGGCGCTCGCGGCCCGCTCCGTCGCCAGCATGACGACGCTGAACCGGAGGGCGGCCGAATTGATGGCGGAAACGTCCGATATTCACGCCTGTACGGACGTCACCGGGTTCGGTTTTCTCGGCCATGCCCTGGAGATGATTGAGGGGAGTGAAACCGGCATGCGAATCCGGGCTGCGTCGGTTCCCTGCTTCCCGGGGCTCCGGCCGCTGGTCGAGGAGGGGATCATCCCCGGCGGCCTCGTCCGGAACCGGAAATTCCGCGAGAAGCAGATCGAGGTCGGTCCGGACTGCCCCGACTGGCTCGTGGACATTCTCTTCGACCCGCAGACCGCGGGAGGTCTTCTTATCTCCCTGCCGGAAACGGCCGCGGCAGACCTGCTTGCTCGCATGCGCGCGGCGGGGATCGCCGAGGCGGCGATCGTCGGCGAGGTCACATCGGCGCCGCAGGGAAAGATCCGCGTCGAGTAACCCGCCGGTTATTCATGCTCGAAGTCGATGACCTGGAGGCTTTCGCAGAGGCTCCGGATGTACCTGCCGACGGCGACATGATCAGGCTGCACCAGGTAGCGTTTGACCGTTGCCATATCCTCGAAAGTCGATACCAGCGCGAAATCCAGGGTCTTCTCCGGGCGCACGTCCTGCCCGAAATCATACCCCTTGATTTCCGGAATGATCGCCGGCAAAGTGGCCAGCTTCTTGCGGAGTTCGGCAATATCGGCTTCCGTCACTCCCGGTTTGAATTTGGCCAGGACCACATGTTTGATCATTGAATCCTCCTTGTTGCTTCAATTATTCCAGTCTTTCCGTTTTTCCCGCAGCCAGAACGAGCATAATAGCGTGATCGTAAACAGGGTGCCGCCGGCCACCGCGAAGGCGGCGGTGAAGCCGAAATGGTCGATCAGGTAACCGATGACGGGCGTGAGAACACCGCCTCCCTCCATTCCGGTGAAGTAATAGATCCCGAGGATGGACGAACGGCTTCGGATCGGCGTCTGCCGGATGATGAAGCATTCCGAAGCGGACATCCGGCTGAATATGATCATCCCCAGCAGAACGAGCATTCCCCCGAGCGCCCATCCGTAGGGGAGCATCGTGAGCAGAAAAATGGCCGGTCCGGCACTGAAGCAGACCGTAAGGACCACCCGGACGCTCCCCAGGCGGTCGGCGAGATAGCCGCCGAGCGGGCTTGCCCAGAAGACCGCCAGATAGATGAGCGAAAGGGAGCCGGCGGCCACCTCTTTGCTCACGCCGAAGTGATCGACCATCAGGAAAGGGATAAAGGAGATGATGGAGTTGATGATCGCCGCCGTGAACGTCGAGAGGATCAGGAAGACCACGAGGCGGCGTGTGATTTCCGGCGGGGCCGTCGTCCGTTCATCCGCTTTCGACGGGCCGGGGTTTGCTTTCTGACTCGCTTTCATGCGGCCGAGAAGGATATAGAACACGATGCCGAAGGCGACCGTGGGGATTCCGAGTGCGATATAGGCGTTCCTCCACCCCCAGACGTTGGCGATGGCCACGGCGATGAGCGGCGTCACGAAATGGCTCGCACCGCCACCGATGTTGTGAAAACCGAGCGCCCTGCCCATGTTTTCGAAGCGCACCGAGGCGGAGATCAGCGGCGGTGCGGACGGGTGGTAGCCGCCGGCCAGGAGCCCCATCAGAACGAGAAACAGGATCATCAGAACGAAGGTCTGGGAAAGGCCGACCAGGATGCCGGCGAGCGCGACTCCGGAGATGCCGACGGTCATCAGCTTGCGGGGGTCGATCCGGTCGGCGAGCCAGCCCGCCGGAAGCTGACCGAAACCGTAGGCC
>JAPLJW010000035.1 GCA_026388365.1 Deltaproteobacteria bacterium
AAGGGCGGCGATTCGGTCCATGATTTCCTGGATACGGGAAAGGGGGACGCCGGTCGTCTCCGCGACGCCGTCGTCCTCGGAGAAGTCGATGTCCGCTTCGATCCCGGCGAGGAGGTCGATGATTTCACTGCGGATCGCCTCGACCCGTCCGGAGAGTTTTCCTTGCAGGCGGCCGACGGCGGCGGCGAGCCCGGGCCGGGTCTGTGCGGTGATGATATCCAGGACGGCCTCCGCCTGGGCCAGGTCGAGGCGGTCGTTCAGGAAGGCGCGCTTCGTGAATTCCCCCCGTTCGGCCGGACGCGCCCCGGCCCGCAGAACCTCTTCGAGGACGGTCCGGAGGATGAGCGGCCCGCCGTGACAACTGATCTCCAGCGTGTCTTCTCCGGTGTAGGAGCGGGGTCCCTTCAAAAAGGCGATGAGAACCTCGTCAAGGATGGCGCCCGTCGCCGGAGAGACGATCTCGCCGTGGTAGAGATGGTGTGAGAGAAAATTTCCGGGGGGTGAGGGGCGGAAAAGCAGCCGGGTGATTTCCTCCGCCGCAGATCCACTGACGCGGATCAGGCCGACCCCCCCGATGCCGGGAGGGGTCGCGATGGCTGCGATGGTGTCCCTGTAGGTCATGGGATCAGGGCCTCTCCCCTGTCGGGATGATCCGCCCGCGCCCGATCGCTGCATTGCGCACCCAGGACGATGTGCGCCTGCCGTCAGGCGTCGGCCCGTTCCGGACCGCGCCGAGCCGGCAGGATCAAGATCTTCCGGTATTCGCCTTCGCCGCGGCTCTTTGTGGTCAGGGTCTCTTCGTTCTGCATGGCCATGTGGATGACGCGGCGGTCGTGGGCGTTCATGTGGCCGACCGTCACCGGTTTCTTCGTCTTCTTGACCTTTTCGCCGAGCCTCACCGCGAGGGCGACGAGGGATTCCTCGCGGCGCTTGCGGTAATCCTCCGTGTCGATAATGATCATCTTGTGGCCGTTTGCGGTGTGGTGAACCGCCTTGTTCACGATATATTGAATGGCGTCAAGGTTCTGTCCCCGTTTCCCGATGAGCAGGCCGCTGCCGTCTCCCTGGATGTTCAGGATGATCGCCTCCTCCGTTTCCTCCAAGGTCACCGGAGAGGTGAACTCCATTCGGGTCAGGAGGCCTTCGAGAAGCCGCTTGGCCTTCTCCGCGGCCGGTGCGCCATCGTCAACGGCGGAAAGCGCTGAATGCGGTTTCGCAGCCGCCCTGTGTTCCGCGGATTCCAACGCCTCCGTTTTGACCAACGGGCGCTTTGCTGCAGGGCGAACAGCCGGACGCGCTTTCGGGACAGGTGCGGCAAACTTCGGCCCATGACCGGCGGCGCTGCTTCCGGCTCCGTGACCTTCCGGCGTCGATGCGGCAAATTTTTCCATCCGGACCGGGGCTGGCGGCTCCGTCGGGGGGAAAACATCGTCGAGCGTCATATCGATGGAAAGGAGCCCCGCCCGGATCCGGGCCTTCTTCGCCCCCAGACCGAGAAAACCGGGGTTTCCCTCCGCGATGATCTCGATGTTGAGCTTCTCCCGGGGGACCTGAAATTCGCTGCACGCCTTTGCTATGGCTTCATCGATGGTCTTCCCTTCGATTTCGATTCCTTCCATGGCTCGATGCACCTCTATGCCGGTTTTTTGTTGATGTACATCTGCTGGCCGATGCTGATGATGTTGTTGAACAGCCAGTAGATCACCAGGCCCGACGGGAAGTTGAGGAACATGAAGGTGAAAATGATGGGCATAAAGAGCATGATCTTCGCCTGCATGGGGTCGGCCCCCGTGGGGGTCATCTTCTGCTGGATGAACATCGTGGCGCCCATGATGATCGGCGTGATGTAGTAGGGGTCCTTCGCGGAGAGGTCCTGAATCCACCAGAAGAGGGGGGAGTGGCGCAGTTCGATCGCGTAGAGCAGCGCCTTGTAGAGGCCGAAGAAGACGGGGATCTGCACGACCATCGGCAGGCATCCCCCCATGGGATTGACCTTGTGG
>JAPLJW010000056.1 GCA_026388365.1 Deltaproteobacteria bacterium
AAGATCGTGAAGTCCGCCCTCGACGCCTTCGGAACGGTCGATATCCTGATCAACAACGCGGGGATCCTCCGGGACAAGAGCATCCTCAAGATGGAGCCGGAAACCTGGAAGGCGGTCCTCGACGTCCACCTCCAGGGGGCCTACCACGTGACGAAACCGGCCTTCGCCGTCATGAAGGAGAAGGGCTACGGCCGGATCATCATGACCACCTCCGCCGCAGGCCTCTACGGGAACTTCGGCCAGACCAACTACAGCTCCGCGAAGATGGGCCTCGTCGGCTTCATGAACACGCTCAAGCTCGAAGGGGCCAAGTATGACATCAAGGTGAACACGGTCGCCCCGGTCGCCGCCTCGCGGCTGATGGCCGACGTCATCCCGCCGGATCTTCTCGAAAAGATGAAGCCGGAGTTCGTGGCGCCGCTGGTCCTCTTCCTCTGTTCGGAAAAGTGCCCGGCGACCGGCCGGATCTACAACGCCGGGGTCGGGTTCTACAACCGCGCCGCCGTCATGACGAGCCCCGGAACGGTGATCGGCGACGGGAAGAAGGTCCCCACGGTCGAAGAGGTGGGGGCGGCCTGGGAGAAGATCCGGAGCCTGAATGGGGCGAAGGAACTCGGGCAGTTGAACGACCTCATGGGCGACATGCTCGCCGCCTTCGACCGGAGGCCGGAGAAGGCCGCCCCGGCCGCGCCGGCCGAAGCCACGGCTGCCGGAGGGCTGACCTCCGTGAAGGCCGTTTTCGAGAAAATGCCGGCCGCCTTCCGGGCGGAGAAGGCCGCGGGCGTGAATGTCGTCTTCCAGTACACGATCTCCGGGGAGGGAGGCGGAGAGTGGTTCGCCGAGATCAAGGAGGGCGCCTGCCGGGTGGAGGCGGGGAAACACGCAAGCCCCACCTGCACGCTCGCGATCGCCTCCGCCGATTTTCTCGACCTGATGAACGGGAAGCTCCCGGCGATGCAGGCCTACACGTCGGGCAAGCTCAAGATCGGGGGCGACATCATGAAATCCCAGTTGATCGGGAAGCTCTTCAAAATGTGATCAAAGACAGGAGGGACAGATATGATCGGAATCACTTCCTACGGCGCCTACATTCCCCGCCTGAGGCTCGACCGGATGGCGATTTTCCAGGCAATGGGCTGGTTCGCCCCGGCCATCGTCATGGTCGCCCAGGGGGAACGCTCCATGTGCAACCACGACGAGGATGCACTGACGATGGCGGTCGCCGCCGCCCGCGACTGTCTGACCGGGAAGGACAAACGGGCGATCGACGGCAGCTACCTCTGTTCGACGACGCTGCCCTTTGCCGACCGCCAGAACGCGGGCATCCTGAAGACGGCCCTGAATCTCCGGGACGACATCATCACCGCGGACTTCACCTCGTCGCTCCGCGCCGGAACGACGGGGCTTCTCACCGCCCTCGAGGTCGCGCAGGGGGGAAGCCGGAAGCATATCCTCGTTGCCGCCGCGGACAAACGGGAGACGAGACCCGCCTACTTCTACGAGATGTGGTTCGGCGACGGCGCGGCTGCCGTCCTTGTGGGGGATCAGGATGTCATCGCGGAGTTCAAGGGGGCCTACACGGTTTCCTATGACTTCGTTGACCACTACCGGGGCGCCGGGAAGCGCTTCGACTACATGTGGGAAGAGCGGTGGCTCCGCGAGGAGGGCTACTCGAAGTTCATCCCCGAGGCGGTGGGCGGCCTTTTCCGGAAACTCGGCATTACCATGAACGATGTCCAGAAGGTCGTCTTCCCTTGTCTCTTCAAGGCGGAGCACAAGGCGATCGCGAAAAAACTGGGCGCGACGCCGGAGAAGGTGATCGACACGATGCACGAGGTGTGCGGGGAGACCGGGGCGGCCCATCCGCTTTTGATGCTCGTTTCCGCCCTCGAACAGTCGAAGCCCGGCGACGGGATCCTGCTCGCCGGATTCGGCCAGGGGTGCGACGCGCTCTACTTCAAGGTCACGGAGGCGATCTCAAAGCTCGCCCCCCGCTCGGGCGTCAAGGGCTCCCTTGAAAACAAGAAGACGATCGACAATTACATGAAGTTCCTGAAATTCCGCAACCTGATCCATCCCGAGATGGGAATCCGGGCCGAAGCCCCGACCCAGACGGCGATGACGGTCCTCTGGCGGAAGCGCAAGATGCTCACCGGCCTCGTCGGCGGGAAATGCCGGGACTGTGGGACGGCCCAATTCCCGCTGATGGACGTCTGCGTGAACCCGAAATGCAATCACGTCAACACCCAGGACGACCATGAATTCGCCGACTGCGCGGCCCGGATCAAGACCTTTACGGGCGATCTTCTGGCCGTGTCGGTGGATCCGCCGGCGATCTACGGGATGGTCCAGTTCGACGCGGGTGGCCGCTTCATGGCCGATTTCACCGACTGCGAACTCGCCGACTGCAAGGTGGGCCTCCCCGTGAAGATGGTATTCAGGCGGCGGTTCACCGACGACGAGCGGGGCTTCTCGGGATACTTCTGGAAGGCGGCGCCCCAGCCCGGGGCCGCCGAACCCGAAGCGCTTCCGGAGATCCGGTTCGACGGAAAGGTGGCCGTGATCACCGGCGCGGGGGCGGGCCTCGGCCGGACCTACGCGCTGGAGCTTGCGAAACGGGGCGCGAAGGTCGTCGTGAACGATTTCGGCGGCGCCCGGGACGGCGCAGGAACCGGCTCCAGCAGCCCCGCCGACAAGGTCGTGGCGGAGATCCGCGCGGCGGGCGGCGAGGCGGTCGCGAACTACGACAACGTCGCCACCCCCGAGGGAGGCGAGAAGATCATCAGGACCGCCGTGGATTTTTTCGGCAGGGTCGATATCCTGATCAACAACGCCGGGATCCTCCGCGACAAGAGCTTCCTCAAGATGGATCCGGAGAACTGGAGCGCGGTGCTCGCCGTCCACCTGAACGGCGCCTATAACGTGACACGTCCCGCCTTTGCCGTCATGCGGGAGAAGGGCTACGGCCGGATCGTCATGACCACCTCCGCCGCCGGCCTCTACGGAAACTTCGGCCAGACGAACTACAGCTCGGCGAAGATGGGCCTCGTCGGCTTCATGAACACCCTGAAGTTGGAAGGGGCAAAGTACAACATCCGGGTGAACACGATCGCCCCGGTCGCCGCCTCGCGGCTCACCGAGGACGTCATGCCGCCCGACATGTTCGAGCGGATGCGGCCCGACTTCGTGGCCGGGATCGTCCTCTACCTCTGCTCCGAGAACTGCGCGGAGAGCGGCGACGTTTTCAACGCGGCGGCCGGTTTCTACAGCCGCGCGGCGATCCTGACCGGCGCGGGCGCGATCCTGAGCGACGGGAAAACGATTCCCACGCCGGAGGAGATCCGCGACCATTGGGAGAAGATCAACAGCCTCGAAGGGGCCAGGAAGATCGACGACGCAAACAGCGCGATCATGTCTTTCATAACGCCGCCCGCCCCGCAAACGGCGGCGGGTGAGGCGGGCGCGGCGGAAGCAAAGGGCGGCGCTGCCAACGTGAAGGGGATCTTCGCGAAGATGCCGGAGGCGTTCAATGCGGCTGCGGCGGCGGGAAAGGACGTCGTCTTCCAGTTCTCCATCTCCGGTCCCGGCGGGGGCGACTGGAACGTCACCATTAAAGATGGGACTTGCGCCATCTCTGAGGGAAAGACGGAGAAACCGACGACGACGATCAAGATGGCCGACGGGGACTTCGTCCAGCTCATTGCCGGAAAGCTGGACGGGATGCAGGCCTACACCTCGGGCAAGCTCAAGGTGGAAGGCGACATCCTGAAATCCCAGCTTATCGGCAGGCTCTTTAAATTCGGGAAATGACGGGAGGGACACACCATGGCTTCTGGAATCAGGGATAAGGTGGCGATTCTCGGGATGGGGTGCAGCCGTTTCGGGGAACGCTGGAACATGGGGGCCGAGGAGTTGCTGGTCGAGGCCTTCCAGGAGTGCCTCGCCGATGCGGGGATCGAAAAGGACCGGATCGAGGCGGCCTGGCTCGGCCACTGCATCGAGGAGATCGGCCTCGGCAAATCGGCGACGCCGCTCGGCGTGGCCCTGCGGCTGCCGCACATTCCCATCACCCGGACGGAAAACTACTGCGCCACGGGGACGGAGGCCTTCCGGGGGGCCGTTTACGGGGTCGCTTCCGGGGCCTATGACATCTGCCTCGCGATCGGCGTGGAAAAATTGAAGGACACCGGTTACGGCGGCCTGCCGAACGCAGGTTCGGGATTCGGTTCGCTCGTCTGGCAGTGGTTCCCCAACGGTTCCGCGCCGGGCCTCTTCGCCCAGCTCGCCTCGGCCTACGCCGCGAAATTCCGCGTCTCCGACAAGGACCTCAAACGGGCGATCGCCCACGTTTCGATGAAGAGCCACGCGAACGGCGTTCTCAACCCCAAGGCGCATCTCCGGAAGGCGGTGACGCTGGAGCAGATCCTCGCCGCCCCGATCATCGCCCACCCGCTGGGGCTTTTCGACTGCTGCGGGGTCAGCGACGGCTCCGCCTGCGCGATCGTGACGACGCCGGAGATCGCCAAGTCGCTCGGAAAGACGGACATCGTCTCCGTCAAGGCGATCCAGCTCGCCGTCTCCAGCGGATATGAGGGCGGCTTCAACGAGTGGGACGGGGAGCATTTCGTCACGACGAGCAAGTGCAGCACGAAGGCCTACGGGGAGGCGGGGATTGCGAACCCGCGCGAGGAGATCGGCATGATGGAGCTCCACGACTGCTTCTCCATCACGGAACTCGTGACCTATGAGGATCTCCATATCTCGGAGCGCGGCCGCGCCTGGAAGGACGCCCTCGACGGCTTCTACGACCGGGACGGCAAAGTTCCCGCCCAGGTGGACGGCGGCCTCAAGTGCTTCGGCCACCCGATCGGGGCCTCCGGCCTCCGGATGATCTACGAGATGTACCTCCAGCTCCTGGGGAGGGCCGGGGAGCGGCAGCTCAAGAACCCCCGC
>JAPLJW010000206.1 GCA_026388365.1 Deltaproteobacteria bacterium
ATCCGGGGCTGGTGACCGGGGAAATTCGGCGTTTCCGGAAGGCCCTGCGGGAATCGGAGAAACAACTCCTCGAATTAAAGAACAGACTCGGCAATCTGGGCGGCGGGATGGAACCGCTCTATATCATCGATGTCCACATCATGATCATGCGGGATCGGAAATTCATCGATCTCACCCTTCAGAACATCCGAGAGATGTGTGTCAATGCCGAATGGGCCGTCCGAATGACGGTGGACAAATACCGGGAGATCTTCGACCGGATGGAGGATGACTATCTCCGGGGTCGCATCAGCGATATTCAGTATGCCGGGCAGCGGATTATCTCGAATCTCGTAGGGAAAAAACGGGTGGCGATCGACCTGGAGGAAGGGATCGTCATCATCGCGGCCGACCTCTCGCCTGCCGATACGGCGCAACTGAAGATCGACAAGGTGCTCGGGTTCGCCACGGACATCGGCGGGAAAACCTCCCATACCGCGATCATAGCCCGGTCGATCGCGATCCCCGCCGTGGTCGGTCTGGAGAACATCACCCGGGCCGTCCGCACCAATGATGAAATCATCATCGACGGTTCCGCCGGCGTCGTCATCGTCCATCCCGATCCGGAGGTCCGCAAGCGCTACGAAGAGAAGAAGAGGCTGTATGAGAAGGCCCAGGACGATCTGCTGGATTACGCCGGTCTGCCGGCGATTACGAAGGACCATTACCGGGTGGAGATCGGCGGCAATATCGAATTCATTGAAGAGATCCCCTCCGCAATTCTCCACGGCGCGGACGGAATCGGGCTTTACCGGACGGAATTCATCTACATCAACCGGGAACGGCCTCCCGACGAAGAGGATCACCTTGCCCACTATCGATCCGTCGTCGGCGTCAAGGGACTTTCCTGGGCGACCATCCGCACCTTCGATCTGGGCGGCGACAAGTTCTTTCCGGACATGAAACCTTCCCGCGAACTGAACCCGCAGTTGGGACTCAGGGCCATCCGCTTCTGCCTGAAGGAGGTGGAACTCTTCAAGATCCAGCTCCGGGCCATCCTCCGGGCGAGCGTCCAGGGAAAGCTCCGGATCATGTTCCCGATGATTTCCGGGATCGAGGAGATCCGCGCGGCCAAACAGATCTTTACCGACGTGAAAAATGAGCTGCTGGCCAAGGGGACAGAACTGGGAACGGAGATCGAAATCGGGGTCATGATCGAAGTCCCGTCCGCAGTGATTGTAGCAGAGGAGTTGGCAAGGGAAGTCGATTTCTTCAGCATTGGGACGAATGACCTGATCCAGTATGTCCTGGCGATCGACCGGATCAATGAGAGGGTCACCTATCTCTACGAACCCCTCCATCCGGCCGTTCTGCGCCTGATCAAGCAGGTCGTGGAGGTCGGGCACAAGGCGGGAATCCGGGTGGCGATGTGCGGGGAGATGGCGGGAGAACCCGCCTATACCATGATCCTGCTGGGACTGGGACTGGATGAGCTGAGCATGAATCCGCTGGCCATCCCCCGCGTGAAGAAGATCATCCGGGGGGCGACCTTGAAAGAATCGAAGGCCCTCCTGAACAAGGTGATGACCTTTTCTTCTACCGCGGAAATCCGGCTATTTGTCGAAGCGGCCATGCGAAAGCGCTTTCCGGAGGAGTTCCTGGCGAACGCCCAATAATGGCAAGCTCGTAAAAAGTATTAAAAGCCGCGAAAATGGGACGGCTTCGTAAAAAGACTGCAGGCAAGGCGCGCGAGTCCTGAGGAATGAGGCGTACTGTGGCGTATGCCGCAATAAGCCTGCCCCTGCGAAAGCAGGGGAAGGATGAAGCGCAACGCGGAATCCGGACTTTTTACGAAGCCGTCGATAAAGCAGGGGAGAAAATCGTTTTCATGCATTCCGGGGAATCCCGGGGATTCTGTGTGTATTTTCAGAAGAGAGAGGAACGGAGCGAGGTATGTCCATTCTGTCGGTTATCCGATCATGGACCACCGAGATCGGCGTCTACCATTCGGGGAGTCTCTACCGGGAGGAGAATTTTCCCCTCTACTGGCTGGTCCGGAAGGTGCTTTCCGAGGTTGTGATCTCCGACCCGACGGCGGAAGGACTGAAGTCGCTCTCAGGGAAGGGCGTTGTCGTCTATGCCCTGAAGAACAAAAGCCAGCTTAACAGCCTGATTCTCCACGAACTCTCGATGCGGAAGGGGATCCCCCGGCCCGTTTACTGCCACGGCATCAATATGATCACCTGGCAGCCGTTTCCGATGGCCCTCCGGGTGATCCTTTCTCATCTTTTCCACCGGATCTTACGGAAACCCGCCGTCCATTCTGCGAGGATGGATCACCTGAAACAGATCACGCTGGAGGGAAAGACCGCCGTCATCCATCTCGGGGAGTCCGAACTCTTCGAAAATCCCTTTGTTGAGGAGACCCTCTCCCAGTTGCTGGATGCGCAGGAATCTTCGGCCGCGCCGATCTACCTCTGCCCCGAATTGATCACCTACGGAAGGAGAAGGGAGAAAGAGAAGGAGAGCCTGCTTAATATCCTCTTTGGTCAGAGCGATACAACGGACCCCCTGCGCCGGGTGATCACCTTCCTCCGATATTCCAACAGGGCCTCCGTCATCTCCGCCGAGCCGATCAATCTGGCGGAGTATTTAAAGGCCGGGGAGGCGCTGACCCGTGATCAGATCATCCGGCAGCTCCGCGGGGAGTTGATCGCACGGATCGATGAGGAGAAAACGACGATTGTGGGCCCGCTGTTGAAGTCGCGGGAAGAGATCATGAGGTTGGTTCTCAGGGACAGAGGTCTCGTGAACTTCATGGAGGAGACGGCGTCGAAGGCGAAAAAGGGCAAGAGGGATTTCGCCGCGGTCCGGAAGGAGGCGAGAAAATATCTGGAGGAGATCGCCTCCGATTACAATGAGATCTTCGTCGAGATCTGGGAAAAAATTCTCTCGTGGCTCTGGAACAACATTTACGACGGCGTGGTGGTGGATGTGGAGGGCATTGCGAAGATCCGGCAGGTGTCCAAAAAAATGCCTTTCGTCATCATTCCCTGCCACCGCAGTCATATCGATTATCTCCTGCTCTCCTACATCTTCTACAAGAACAACATCCAGATGCCGTTCGTGGCGGCCGGGACCAACATGTCCTTCTTTCCCATGGGGTATATATTCCGGAAATCGGGGGCCTTCTTTCTGCGGCGGAGCTTCAAGGGAAATGATCTCTACGCCGAGGTTTTCGCCCGGTACGTCAAGGCGCTCCTGAAGGAGGGGCTGCCGCTGGAATTCTTCATCGAGGGGGGGCGGAGCCGGACGGGCAAGATGGTCATGCCCAAGTACGGGCTCCTCTCCATGATCCTCCAGGCCTTTCAGGAGAAAGCCTGCGAAGATCTGGCGGCGATCCCCGTTTATATCGGCTATGACCGGGTGATCGAGGAGAAGGCCTATCTCAAGGAGTTGGGCGGCGCCCCCAAGGAGAAGGAAAAGACGACCGACATGATCCGGAGCAGTAAACTGCTTCGGAAACGATACGGGCGCGTTTACATGAATGTCGGGGAGCCGATCCTTCTCAAATCCTACCTGGCCGTCCAGGGAAAGCCCATCGACGAGATGACGGTCGCGGAACGGCAGAGCCTCTACCGCCGGATCGGTTACACGATCGTCAGGGCGATCAACAAGGTGTCCGTGGTGACCCCGTTCGCCCTGACCTCATCGGGGCTCCTCTG
>JAPLJW010000007.1 GCA_026388365.1 Deltaproteobacteria bacterium
ACCCTCCACCGGTTTCTTTACGGCATCAAGGCGGAAAGGATGATCCGGATCGTCGATGAAAAGAAAGGCGCGCTCCTCATCGACGGCATCCCCGTGACCATCCTGCGGGAGGAGCGAAACCCGGCCGAGATCGGCTGGCGGAACTACGGTGTGGATGTGGTGGTGGAATGCACGGGCAAATTTCAGGACCCCACCCTGGCGGCGGACGAAAAAAGCGGCTCCCTGAAGGGGCATCTCGCCGGCGGGGCAAAGGTGGTCATCAATTCCTCGGCATTCAAGATCAAAAACAAGGCCTTGTCCGTACCCGACGCCGCTGTGACGCTCATCTACGGGATCAACCACACCGCCTTTGACTATAAGAAACACCAAATCATTTCCGCAGCTTCCTGCACGACAACGGGTCTCGCGCACATGCTCAAACCGCTTCTCGAAAATGAAGCGACCCGCAAGATCCTCACCGCGTCCATGTCGACGATTCACGCGGTCACAAACTCGCAGAGCATCCTCGATAAGACGCCGAAGGCCGGCGAAAAGGATCTGCGCAAAAACAGAAGCACGCTCAACAACATCATCCTGACTTCCACCAATGCCGCCGAGGCCTTGAGCCAGGTGATTCCGGAAGTGAAAGATATCGGTTTTATGGCGGATTCGATCCGGGTGCCGACGAACACGGAATCTCTGATCATCCTGAATGCGACCTTTCAAACCTGCGCAAACAAAGACGGTAAAATTGTCCCCCTGACCACCGGCATGCTCAATGACGTCTATAAGGAGGCCTCCGGGAACGATCCCGAGCATCTGGTGGTCTATTCGGAGGAGCAGAACGTATCAACCGATCTGATCGGAATGGATGCGGCCATCGTAATTGAAGGACAATTCAACCATACCCGAACGGCATTCATTGATGTCGATCTCGCCCATGTCCCCGATCTGCCGGACGCCTTTCTCAGAACATCATCACAAACGACCCTGCGGATCCCCGTTGTCCACGCCAAGATATTCGGCTGGTATGACAATGAATACGGCAGTTACACGAACAGGCTCGGCGATCTGACCGCATACGTCCATAAAAACTTGTTTCGTTGAGGATTATGGCGATGATTATGGGGACACGATGCCACATCGTGTCCCCATAATCACATAATCATCACAGGATGATTTTATAAGATTCATCGGCGCCGATTTCGTGCTTTCCCGCATAGACGGCCCCGCTCCAGCCGTCGATACTGATGAAATCTCCGCCCTGTATGGTTTTTCCGTCGACCTTGCTATACCCTTCAGACTCATAGACGTGAAGCTTGTTGAAGCCCACCACGCCGACTTTATTCAGTTGAGGAATCGTGACCGCCGCATGGGACGTGCCGCCGCCTCTCGCGGTCAGAATGCCGTCGGCCTTCAGAAGAATACCGACATCGTCGGGAACCGTATCGGGACGGATCAGGATCAGGGCGGTTTCAGGCTCCTTCTCCCTGAAATGTTCGATCTCTTCTTCAGAATAAACCACCCTTCCGGTCAAGGCGCCGCCGCTGACCCCGATGCCCATGCCGAGGAAAGATCGTTCAAGATCGCCGTCGCTGACAAAGGTTCTCACCTTTGCGGTTTCCCGCTGAACCATGTCCCGCGTCTGGAGGATGTAGAGCCCTTTTTTCGTGGCGTTCTCAAAGGTGAATTCGATCTCCTGCTGGTTGAATCCTTTTTCATAGACCAGAAATTCCGCGATCCGGATCAGTTCGTTGTAGATTTCCGGAAATTTCGTTTCCAGGGAGATCAGGGAATCCCTTTTCTCCGAGAGTCTCTGTTTTTCCGAAATGGGGAATGTCTCCACAAGACCGGAGACGATATCTTCCCCCTGAACGCGGAAGATGAAATCACCGTTGATGGCCACATCCTGCGAGGAACCCTTGGGATCCCGCGTAAAGATCACCCCTGACCCCGAGTGTTCATTCAGGTTGCCGAACACCATGGCCTGGACGATGACAGCCGTGCCCCATTCGTCGGAAAGATGCATCTGATGGCGGTAGATCCGCGCCTGTTCGGAATGCCAGGAGGCGAAAACATCCAGGATGGCGTGCTGTAATTGCTGATAGGGGTTATCCAGAATTCGGATGCCCCTTTTTACCACGGCCTCTTTATAGGAAAGGGCGAGCTGTTG
>JAPLJW010000184.1 GCA_026388365.1 Deltaproteobacteria bacterium
GATCGACGCAGACCAGCTTCGCCCCCTTCTCCATCGCCTTCGTGATCCACTTGAAGGAGATGGGGTGGTTCGAGGCGGGGTTGCTCCCCATGATCAGGATCACATCACTGTTCTGAAAATCGTTCCAGTGGTTCGTCATTGCGCCGCGTCCAAACGACTCTGCCAGAGCCGCTACGGTTGCGCTGTGTCAGATCCGGGCCTGGTGCTCGATATACACCAGACCCAAACCCCGCAGGAATTTTTGATACAGGAAGCACTCCTCGTTGTCCATGGCGGCCGAGCCTACGGAGGCGATCCCCTCCGTCCGGTTGACCACCTCGCCCTTGGCGTTTTTGACCTTGAAGCTCTTATCGCGGCTCTTCTTGACGTTTTCGGCGATCTTCTCGAGTGCCCACTCCCAGGAGATTTCCTTCCACTCCGTCGCGTAAGGCGCCCGGTAGAGAGGTTTACCGAGGCGGTTTTTGTTGACCGCCATCTGATAGATCGAACCGCCTTTCGTGCAGAGGGAACCGCGGTTGATCGGGCTGTCCGGATCCCCTTCCGTGTTGACGACCTTTCCGTTGCGCGTGGAGACGATGATGCTGCATCCCACGGAGCAGTAAGGACAGATGGTCGTCGTTTCCTTGGTGTACGTGATCTTCAGCGGCTGCGCGTAGGCCGAGACCGGCTTGAGGCTGATGCCAATGCCGCTCGCCGCCAGCGCTGCGCCGGAGATTTTCAGGAAACCTCTTCTGCTGACATTCATAAGGACGTGCTCCTTTCACGAGTGTTAGATAACAATGTCCAATAACCCTCCCCGCAGCACGCTGCGGGGTATAGAATACATCAAGGAACGAAACAAGATTCGGGAAAATAACCCAAAAAGATTCAGTCAATCGTCCTCTTATCAATCAATCAGCATCTTTTCAATCAAAATAATCAATCCCGCCTGAATCAGAAAACGGAAGATCTTCGATCGCCGCGGGAAAGACGGAACTGGTTATTTTCAAATCTCCGCTCTTCAATTGAAGTCGAGATCGCCCTTAGATCGCCTGTCCCTTGAGCTGGCTCACGGAGAGGCGATGGTAGAATCCGCGGCGGGCGAGCAGTTCCCGGTGCGTCCCCTTTTCGACGATTTTGCCGTTTTCGATCACCAGCACCTGATCGGCATCGCGGATGGTGCTCAGGCGGTGGGCAATCACGAAACTGGTCCGCCCCGCCATGAGTTGCAGCAAAGCCTTCTGGATGCGCGCCTCGGTGCGGGTATCGACGCTGCTGGTCGCCTCGTCGAGGATCAGGATCGCCGGATCGGCCAGGATCGCACGGGCGATGGAGAGAAGCTGCCGCTGCCCCTGGCTCAAGTTCCCGGCCCGCTCCGAAAGATGGGTCCGGTAGCCCTGCGCCAGTTGGCGGATGAAGGGATTGGCGCCGGCCATTTTGGCCGCCTCGATGCACGCCTCTTCAGTGGCCGAAAGCCGTCCGTAGCGGATGTTTTCCAGCACCGTGCCCGAGAAGAGGAAGGTGTCCTGTAGAACGATCCCCAGACGTCGGCGCAGGTCGGCCTTCCGAATGGAGCGGATGTCCGCGCCGTCGATGGTGATGCTCCCGCCGTCGATCTCGTAAAAACGGGTCAACAGGTTGATGAGGGTGGTCTTCCCCGCGCCGGTCGGTCCCACCAGCGCCAGCGTCTCTCCTGCCCTGGCTTCGAGGGTCATATCCTTGATAACGGGAATCCCTGGCCGGTAACCGAAAGTGACATGGTCGAAACGGACCTCCCCCCGGATCGCCCGCAGTGGCCCAGTGCCCGGCGCGGCATCCGGGGCGTCGTCCGCCTCGGCCGGCGTGTCGATGATTTCGAACACCCGCTCCGCCCCGGCGAGGGCCGCCTGGATCGCGTTGTACATGTTCGCGAGCTGCCGCAGCGGGCTGATGAAATTCTGCGCATAGTTGATGAAGGTCGCGATGATCCCCACGGTCACAAGCCCCTGCAGCGCAAGCCAGCCGCCCAGGCCCGCCAGCACGATCACGAAAAAGTTTCCCAGAACGTTCGTCAGTGGCATGAGCAGGAAGGCATAGCTGTTGGCCCACACGGCCGCGCGAAACACCTCCCGGTTGCTCCGGCGGAAGGCCTCGATCGACGACTCGTTCCGGCGAAACGCCCTGACCACCTTCTGCCCGCTGATCGCCTCTTCCATCACCCCGTTGAGTTCGCCCAAATGCTTCTGCAGCTCCCGGAAACCCCGGCGCGTGTATCGGGCAACGAACTCGGTAAACCCGAACATGATCGGGACGACGAGGACGGAGGCCAGCGCCAGCCACTGATCCAGAACGAACATTGCCACCAGGATCCCGATGAGCGACAGGACGCCGGCCAGAAGCGCGGTGACATTCTGCGAGACCGCCTGGTTGACCGCGTCGATGTCGTTCGTCAGGCGGCTCATCAATTCACCCGCCGGGTTGCCGTCGAAAAAACTCACGGGCAGGCGCTGCATGTGGGTGAACAGATCCCTGCGCAGCGCTTTGAGGGCGCGCTGGGAGATGTCGGCCATCAGCCAGGCCGAGACGGCCTGGAACACGTTGTTCAACAGGTAGATGATGAGCATCCAGAGGGCAATCTTCGCGAGCCCGGCCAGCTCTCTCACGGCGATGAACCGGTCGATGGCCACCCCCATCAGGTAGGGACCGATCAGCCCGAGAACCGTGTAGATCACGATCATCCCGCAGACCGCAATCAACATCCCCCGGAAGGGGCTCAGGTACGGCAGCAGGCGCCTCAGGGCGTGGCGCGGGTCGCGGGCCGCCTCGATCGTCTCCCGCATCCCCTGCAAGCGCGGCTGCATCGCGGAGCGGATCGTACCGGTGACACGGCCTGCCTTGGCTAATCTCATCTTGAAGCCTCAAATTTTGACGAACTCGCAGAACTCGTAGAGAGTGAAATTTCCCCTCTCTCGATGGGAGGGGGAAATCGCTCCCTGAAATACGACCATTTTTACCCTCACCCCAACCCTCCGTCATCAAGGGGGAGGAGATTTTGGATTTTTTACGGGGCCTTCGTTTCCGAGTTCATGTCATTGCCCAGTTGCGATTCAAAGATCTCCCGATAGATCGGGCAGGCGGCGATCAACTCCCCGTGCGAACCCTCCGCCGCGATGCGCCCATTTTCGAGGACGACGATCTTATCCGCCTTCAGGACGGTGCTGATCCGCTGCGCCACCACGAGCGTCGTGCACCCCCGCATCCGTTCCTCCAGCGCCTCCTGGATCCGGGTTTCGGTCTCCACGTCCACGGCGCTGGTGCCGTCGTCGAGGATCAGGATCTTCGGACGGGTCATCAGCGCGCGCGCGATGGCAAGTCGCTGCTTCTGGCCGCCGGAGAGGTTTGTGCCGCGCTCTTCGACGTGGGTGTCATACCCTTTGGGAAGCGCCAAAATGAAGTCGTGGGCCTGGGCCGCTTTGGCCGCCGCGAAGACTTCGACGTCGCCGGCGCCGGGGACGCCGTAGCGGACGTTATCCCGCACCGTCCCTGAAAATAACACCGTCTCCTGCGACACGATCCCGATCTGCGTCAGAAGAGATTCCTGCTTGAGCCGGCGGATGTCGATCCCGTCGAGCAGGATCCTTCCGGCGGAGACATCGTAAAAACGCGGCACCAGATTCACCAGCGTCGATTTTCCCGAACCGGTCGATCCCAGGAAGGCCACGGTCTGACCCGGCTCGATGGTCAGGTTGATCCCCTCCAGAATGGATTCGGCATGAACGCCGTTGTAGTGGAAGGAGACGTTTTCGAAGACCAGCCTTCCCTTTACCGGTTCGGGCAGGGCGATCGCATCCGTCGCGTCCCGGACATCGGGTACGGTATCCAGGATTTCACTGACGCGCTTTGCCGAAGCGATTCCACCGGCCCAGATGTTCGACAGAATGGTCATCATGATGAGCGGCGTCATGGTCGTGAGCAGGTAGTTTGTGAATGCGACGATCTGCCCGACCGACAGATTTCCCTCGACGGATTGGATTCCGCCGGCCCAGATGACGATGACCATGCCGATATTTACGCACATCGTTAAAACGGGCGACATGGTCGAGACGGCTTGCAGCACCCGCACCGATTGGCCGGTGTAGGCCTCGTTGGCCTTTTCAAAGCGTTCGCCTTCGAAATCGGCCCGCACAAAGGACTTGACCAGCCGCGCCCCGGCGATGTTTTCCTGCAGAACGGTGTTGAGCCCGTCTAACTTCTGCTGCACGGACCGGAAGAGCGGCTCCATCCGGATGACGAAAAAAACGATGATCGCGGAGGTGGCCAGCAGCAGCGGCAGCATGGCCAGGGCCAGGCCGGGGCTGGTGCTGACCATCAGGATGAGGCTCCCGATCATCAGAAGCGGGGCGCGCGTCCCGATCCTGAGCGAAATCAGCACCACGCGCTGGATGGCGTTCGCGTCGCTGGTCAGACGCACCATCAGCCGGCCGGTCTTCTGTTCATCGAGATTGGCGAAGGAAAAGGTTTGGATCTTCGTGAAAAGCGCATCGCGCAGATCGCGGGCCACGCTTTCCGCAACCTGTACGGAGAGGACGTTGTTGCCGATGGCGAACAGCGTACTTAACAGCGAGATGCCGAGCATCAAAATCGCCGTCCGGATGACGACCTGCTGATCGTGCCGCCCGATCCCCTGATCGATGATCCTCTGGACCAGACGGGGAATCGCGAGATCCATGAAGACCAGCGCGGTCAGCAGGATCAGGGCCAGGACGGCGCGCTTCCAGTAGGGCTTGACGAAAGAGGCGAGTTGGAGGATCTGGTCCATCTTTGATCACCGGGGTCTCAAGGATGCCCATGAATACATCCATCGGCCCCGGATTGTCCAGCGCTTTGGTGAAGATATAGCTGTATTCCATATCTTCACATCCGTGGATCTTCGAGAAACACCGACGCCGGCGCGACGCCCGTCACAAGCAGGCAATTCCGCGCCCTTTTGCAGGCGGCGCAGAGCAGGTGGCGCTCCGTGTCGTCGGCTGCCCCCGCCTGGTGGCCACGGTTTGCGGCCTCAGTTGGCGCGGGTCTGTCTATAGTACCATTGCATCTGCCCGGCGCCGCTCTCCTCATCCACGTTTTCCTCGGCGATCAGCTTCTCGCCCCGGGCCGGCGGCAGAACCTCTTTGAGTTTCCATGCCCCGTCCAGCCGGCCGAATGTCCAATACTCCTCGAAAGGGGTGACGTATTGCTGCTCGCTGAGACTCTGGCGCCCCTTGCGGACGATCTTCTGGGCATGGGCGCTGATACGCACGGTGAACTCATCCCTGGCCGGATCGGCGTAATTCCGGATCAGGATCAGCTCCGCCTTGCGCACGCAAAGGTTCCGGTACTCCACATGCATCCCGTCCATCTGCCATTGCAGGATCTGCTTGCGAAGGTTGTCCGCCACATTCCGGAACAGGTCCGCTTCGGGCGCCTGCGCCGGATCGCCGGTCTCCCGGGCCAGGAATACGCTTAAGAATACCTGCCGCGCCCGTTCGATCATCTGCTGTCGATTCCAGAGTTTGTCCGTCCGGACCAGGAAGTTCAACATGCGATCGATGCGCGTGGCCTTTTCTTCGGTTCCCTTCTCCAGCCACGGCCCTGCTTTTCCCTCCTTCCCGGCCACGGCTCCATAGATCCCCTGGAGGGTCTGATCGGTCAGCATCTCGACGAAATTCTCCTCCTTGAGGAGATCGGACTCGCCGGACTGCTCAATCTCCCGGAGCAGCCAGCGATCCCCCGAGCGCTGAAATGTCCAGAACTCCTGGAACCGGGCCGGACTCTCGTCTCCCCGCAGATATTTTTGATTGCGGTCATCCACATAGTAATCGCGGGCCGACGCGGTCATCAGGGCGCTGAATTCCCGCTGATCGCTCCTCTCCGTGTAGCGGAGATTGACGATATCCACCTTTTCCACCTTGAGGTCATCGATTCTGTTGATCTCGTGATTCCGGACCAATCCCTGAAGCTGGACACAATGCTGAAGGAACAGGGCCCGCATGAGGAGCGGTTCCATGGGACCATATTCGCGCTTTCCCCAGCACTCCTGAAGCTTGCGAAACGTCGATTCGGCCAGCCTGCGCAATTCCGGCAAAGCAAAAGACGGATCCTGTTTGCTCAGGAATTCGACAAGCTTTTCCGTTTTCACGGCCTTTTTCGCCACCATTGCGGGAGGGTAAAGATAGTCCAGGTTTTCGTCTTTCGCTTTTTGGGGCAGCACAGCCTTCAGCGCGTATGATAACAAACAAAGAACGACCAGCAGAATAATGATGAACAATATGAAGAAAAAGAGGTTCCAAAAGAAATCAGCGAAACTGCCGCTGCCGGAACCGGACCCGCTGGAACTGGAATGGCTGGAGCTGGAATGGCTGGAGCCGCCGCCCCCCCCCTTGTTGTGCACCAGAAAGTCGCCCGCCAGAAAGGTGTGCGGCGAGCCGACGCTAAGGTTGTAGACCACCTCTTCCCGTTCCTGCGTCGAGGTTCCGATGACGGCAGCGGGATTCAAAACCCCATCATTTAAGATGAGCACTTTTTGTCCGGGCCGGAGTTTGCCGGCTTCCAGAAACAGCCCGCCGGGAAGTCCGACCGGATGTTCGGACGTTGTCCGAAGCGTACCCCGATCCGTTTCGATCGTCATGACGGCAGAGCGGGTCGCGAAGAGCTTTTCAACGCCGGCCTCGACCATCCCCCTTTCCGGGTTGACTGCCTGCACCCTGTCTCCCGCTGACAGCTTTTCAACGGGGGTCTGGCCCGAGGGTGTCCGGATCATCGTTCCGGCGGGAAAACAACCGCCACCGCCGCCTTTGTTATGAACCGCAACGCCCCCGGCAAAGAAGGTGTTCGGATGATCGGTCTGGAGGTTGAAAACAGGGACGCGCTCATGAACCGTTCTGATCGATACAATGCGCTGTTCCGACAGGGACTGCCCTTCCCGGGCAAAAATGACGTCGCCCGCCTTGAGGATGTCGAGCGTCTTGAATGTGCCGCGTCCGACATAGAAGGGATGCTCCGCGGTGGCTCGGATGGTTTGCCGCTCCGTCTTGAGAATGACATATTCGTCCACGGTAAGGCGAAGGATATTTCTCACCGTTGTCTGAACAATCCGCCCTTCCGGCGAATAGGCCAGCACCGGATCCCCAGGCCGGACGGCGCTGATCGGCTTTTCGGCGCCGTCGGGTTGCAGAATCAGGCTCTCGGGGAGAAAGCACCCCTTGTTGTGAACGACGATGCCCGCCGGAATGAACGTCCCGCCGGGCATCACCAGCAGATGGTACGCCGGTTGATCTGCCCGGACCGGCTGAATGGACCGGATGGGAACTGCATCGAGATTCCCGTGACGCATCCGGTAAATCCGGTCGCCAACCTTCAGCAGCCGGGCGATGCGATACTCTCCGGGTCCCGCCATCACGGGATGTTCCGGGGTAATCAAGATCCTGGAATCTCCGGCGAGGATTTCCAGGTAACGATCCGTCCCGGTTTCGGTCAGCGCCTGCACCGTTCCCGCCTGGAGTTTCCCTCCCGCAACGCCCCATACCGGGTCGCCGACGCGAAGAGTTTCGATGGCGGTGGCGCCTGCCGGGGTCGGAATCGGGGTGCCCCTTGCCAGGCAACCGCCTCCGCCCCGCGCCCAAGCCGGAACAGAAGCCGCCAATACCAGCAGCATTGCTGTTAGGATCGCCTGTTTTCTCATGGACTTCTTCCGGTGATTCGCTCGATGGATTTAATGGAGCGCCGACAGGATACCGCCCAATACCGCGGCAGCCACAACCATGCTCACGCCGAGGATACAGGCTGCCACGATTCGGCTGTAGTATTCCGCCACAGCCCGGTTTCCCCGGGCGATCTCCTTCTCTTCGTCTATGTTCGGGGTCAGGCGGCACATCAGCCTCGTCACCACGACCGAAGCGAGCAGGATCAGCGCCATGCCGACCAGACCGCCAACCACCGAAAAGATCACCGACCAGCCAATGTTACTCATCGTCTCTGTCATAGCAGCCCCCTTCTCTCAGCGACAAGAGTCATCCTTCAACGGCAACCTGCAATCCCGGATCAAAACTTGACTTGCGGGACCGCGCGCTCCCCGGCTTCCTCCAGTTGGAAGAACGCCTCCGCCTGGAAGTTAAACATATTGGCAATCAAGTTTCCGGGAAACATCTCCACCCGGTTTTTGTACCGCATGGCCGCATCGTTGTAATACTGGCGGGAAAAACCGATCTTGTTCTCCGTCGATGCCAACTCCTCTTGCAGTGCAATGAAGCTCCGGTTGGCTTTCAGGTCCGGGTAGGCCTCAGCCAGGGCGAAGAGGGATCGCAAAGACTGGGTCAGTGCGTTTTCGATCTTTGCCCTCTCTTCGACGCTTCCCTTAAACGCCGCCGCCTGCTGGCGCGCCCTGACGACCTCATCGAGGGTTTGCCGCTCATGGGCGGCATAGCCCTTGACGGACTCGATCAAATTGGGAATCAGGTCATGACGCCGCTTGAGCTGCACATCAATGGCGCTCCAGCCGTTTTTGACCTCATTGCGGGCGCCGACGAGACCATTGTAAAGGATCATGACCAGAATGCCCAAAACGACGATACCGACAATAATGATCATCAATAGCATGACACCCCCTTTCGATTCGAATAGACCCGATTGCTGCAATGACTCACGTTTCATTTTTAGGCAAGAAATTTAACGGCGATTAAATGCACTCGCTGAACCCGCAGGAATGGCAGACGGAACAGCCTCCCTCATGCTCGACCTTGCCGCCGCATTCGCGGCATGCCCCCTTGAACAGCGATCTCTTTTCCATCTTCTCTGCGTGGCCCGTGGAAGACAGGTGATTCCGGATGGCTTTGGCAACCGCATCGGCGCAGGAAAGGACCTTGTTTTCGCCGAACCCGGAAGGCGAATGGCAGGAGATGTCCAGGAGCTGTTTGATGACCTGTTTCGGCTGAACGCCGCTCCGCCAGGCCAGGGAGACCATCCGGCCGATCGCCTCGCTTTGCGAAGCGGCGCAGCCGCCCGCCTTGCCCATGGTGGTAAAAAGCTCGAACAGCCCCTCTTCATCTTCATTGATGGTCACGTACAGAGGCCCGCAACCGGTCTGCATCCGGTATGTCCAGCCTTTGAGGGTCACGGGACGGTCGCGAACCGGTTTTTTCTCTGCCGCTTCCGATTCCTGCGGCGTTTGGGCCGTGGAGAGGACCTGATGTTTCCGGGATCCGTCCCGGTAGATTGTAACGCCCTTGCAATCGAGCTGATAGGCAAGCTCGTATACTTTCCTGACCTCCTCGATCGTCGCGGTTTTGGGGAAATTCACGGTCTTGCTGACGGCATTGTCCGTGTTCTTCTGGAATGCCGCCTGCATCCGGATGTGGTCCTCCGGCGTGATGTCGTGGGCCGTAACGAATAAATTGCGAAGATCGGCAGGGATCTCCTGGATCTCCTGAATCGTGCCGTGTTCGGCAATCTTCTCCATGAGGGCCTCGGAATAAACGCCGCTCTCCTTGGCCATCCTTTCAAACAGCGGGTGGACTTCGAGAAGGATATTGTTGTCCAGGACCTGACGTACAAAAGAAACGGCAAAAATCGGTTCGATCCCGGATGAGGCGTTCGCAATAATGGAGATCGTTCCCGTCGGGGCGATGGTGGTCACCGTCGCATTCCGGATCGCCGGTTTTCCCTGCTCGGCAAAAAGGGAGCCTTCAAAATTCGGGAATGCGCCCCGCTGCCGGGCCAGCGCCGCGGACGCCTCATGCCCCTCGTCATTGATAAACGCCATGACCTTTTCGCCGAGCTCGATGGCCGGCTCGGAGCTGTAGGGAATCCCCAGCGCGATCAGCATATCGGCCCACCCCATGACCCCCAGGCCGATCTTTCGGTTGGCGTACGTCATCTCGGCGATCTGCGGCAGCGGATATCGATTGAGCTCAATGACATTGTCCAGAAAATGGACGGCCAGATGCACGATCTCTTTCAGCCGCGGCCAGTCAACTTGTCCATCCTTCACCATTAATCCCAGGTTGATGGAGCCCAGGTTGCAGGATTCGTACGGGAGCAGCGGCTGCCCTCCGCACGGGTTGGTCGATGCAATCGTGCCGATATGCGGGGTGGGATTGTCCCGGTTCATCCGATCAAGAAAAATGATCCCCGGCTCCCCATTCTCCCAGGCCTGCTTGACGATCAGGTCGAAGACATCCCTGGCTTTTAATGTTCCGGCCGCTTCCTGCCCCCGGGGATTGATCAGCGGATAGGATTCATCGTGCTCCAGCGCCTGCATGAAGGCCTCGGTCAAACCCACGGAGATGTTGAAATTGTTCAGCTGCTTCTGATCGGATTTGCAGCGGATGAATTCCAGAATATCCGGATGATCCACCCGCAGGAGCCCCATGTTCGCGCCCCGCCTCGTCCCGCCCTGTTTGACCGTCTCCGTGGCAATGTCGAAGACCCGCATGAAGGAGATGGGCCCGCTGGAAATGCCCTTCGTGGACTGGACAACATCGCTCTTGGGGCGGAGCCTGGAAAAGGAAAAGCCCGTGCCGCCGCCCGATTTATGAATGAGGGCCGTATGCTTGACGGCGTCAAAGATCTCATCCATCGAATCCCCGACGGGCAATACAAAGCAGGCGGACAATTGGCCCAGTTCACGGCCGGCATTCATCAGCGTGGGAGAATTCGGAAGGAAGCTCAGTCCGGCCATGGCATTATAAAACCGGTCTGCCAGCGTTGAGGTGTCGGCGTCATCCCTGAATTTCTGATCGGCATGGGCAATCGCATCGGCCACACGCCGGAACATTTCGGCGGCTTTTTCAATGACCAGGCCATTCTGGTCCTTGCGCAAATAGCGCTTCTCTAAAACCGTCAGCGCGTTTTTGGACAGTTGCGGAACAACGGAGGGATGAACGGCCATGATGCTATCTCCTTATGATGAAGTCATGTTCGGCATGAAACGATACGGTTTCATGCCGAACACAATATATTGTATGGGGCGTTTGTATAACCACAATATCTATATGGCGTCAACTGGAATTTTATACCTCGGACGCGGCAATGGCAATTCTTCACGCAAGCGGATTTTATGAATCCGTCCGGTTCTGCTTTTCAGTCCTGACGGAGGATCTTGAGGATCTCCGGACCAAAGCGGTTGAGGCCATCCGCCGAGAGGAGCCCGGGTCCGGTCATGGTTTGAAGGGATGCGGCTTCCAGACGCGCGAGGGCAGCGAGCTGCGGATCGGGCAGCAGCATGAAGCAGGCGCGGTTGATCTCTTCCGCCTTTTCGAAGCGCCAGCGGTACAGCCGCCGGAGCCGCTCCTTCTGCACGGAGGTCAGTTGCGCATAGCCCGGGAGCTTCCGGTGGCCCAGCCGATCGAGGGCCTTCGGCCGCCAGACGACCGCGGTCAATCCGACGAAGTGACGCTTTGCCTCCTTTTCCAGACCCTTTTCAAGCAGTTCCGCGTCCAGCTTCCGGAAGAGGTCGGGCAGATGGGCCGTGTCGAGGGCGGCGTAGTCCATCTGTTCCTCGGAAAGGGGTCGGATATCCCACCGGGAGCGCTGCATCTTCTTCTCCAGGATGACGCCAAGGTGGGTCTCGAGAAGCGTCGAGAGGGCAAGCTGCCGAAAGCCCAGGAGCGATGCGGCGCGGTGGGTGTCGAAGATGTTCCGGAAGGCAAAGGCGAAGTCCCGCTTCAGGATTCGGATGTCGTTGTCGCCGGCGTGGAAGATCTTGAGGACGTCCGGGTCGATCAGGACGTCGCCGAGAAAGGAGAGGTCAAGGCCCTCCGCCAGCGGATCGATCAGCCAGGTCCTTTCCCCCGTCTGGACCTGGAGGAGGCAGAGCTTGTCCCGGAAGTAGCGGAAGGAGTCGTACTCCGTATCGAGGGCGATCACCGGCGAGGAACGGATCGATTTTTCGGCCTTCGCCAGCTTCGCGGGCGTGTTGACAAACGTCCAGCTTTTCTTCACGACACCCCTATCCTTTCGCTCCGGTTTCAGCGAGGCCCTTATCAGACTTTTCAGGGGATTGCTATCCTGAATGCAAAATTCGCGAGAAAAAATGCGGCCATGACGGCGAAGGCGCCCAGATCGCGTCCGGAAAGCGCCAATTCCCGGAGCGTGGTCCTGGGGCCTCGCCGGTAACCCCGCGCCTCCATGGCAACGGCGAGCTCGTCGGCGCGGCGGAAGGCGGAGAGCATCAGGGGAACGGCGAGCGCCGCGACGGCGCGCGTCCGAAGGACAAGGCTTCCTGCCGTGAAATCGGCGCCCCGCGCCATCTGCGCCATCCGGATCCGGTCGTACTCCTCCAGGAGCATCGGCATGAAACGGAGCGCCATCGCGATCATCACGGCGAGGTCCTGCGACGGGATCCCCACCCTGGAGAGCGGCCGGAGGAGCCGCTCGATCCCCCCGACAAGGTCGGAGGGGGGCGTCGTCATCGTGAGGACGGCGGCGCCCAGCACCAGACCGGCGAACTGCCAGGTGACGTAAACCCCCCGGACGAGACCCTCCTGCGTGATCCGGACCGGCAGGGGGGCAAGCGACAGGATCGGCCGCCCCTCGGTGAAGAAGAGGTGAACGAGCAAAATCATCGCCATGAAGATCGCCACAGGCCGGAACGCCCCCAGGATCTGCTCGGGCGTCATGCGGGTCGTGGCGGCGACCGCGGCGAGAAAGACGCTGATCAGCAGGATTTCCGCCGGCGTCGCCGAAAAAATGAGGATGCTGAGCGCGACGACGGAGAGGATCTTCACCCGCGGATCGAGGCGGTGAACGACCGTGTCGCCCGGCAGGTACTGCCCCAGACGGATCACGTTCCGCACCCCCCCGGAAGGCCATCGAGACCGACGGCAATCAGCAGATCCGCCTTTTCGAAAACCTCCGCCGGGGTTCCGGTCATGAGCACCTGCCCCCGGTCCATGACCACGACCCGGTCCGCCCCTGTCACGTCCCGCATGTCATGGGCGATGTGGATGATCGCCATTCCCGCCCGGTTCAGTTGCCGGATGATTTCTAGGACGCGCTCTTTGCCCGCCGGATCGAGATAGGCCGTCGGTTCGTCGAAGGCGATGTAACGGGGGTTCATGGCGAGCACGCCGGCGATGGAGAGGAGGCGTTTCTCCCCGCCCGAGAGGGTGTGAGGCGCCCGTTTCTCGAAACCCGTCATCCCGACCATCGCCAGGCATTCATCGACGCGGCGCCGGATCTCCGCGGAAGGAAGGGCAAGGTTGCCGGGGCCGAAGGCGACGTCCTCCTCCACCGTCATCCCCACGATCTGACTGTCCGGGTTCTGGAAGACCATCCCCACCCGCCGGCGGATTTCCCGGACGAAAGAGATGTCGCTTGTCATCATCCCGTCCACGCAGACCGTGCCGGCCCGGGGGAACAGAAGTGCGTTCAGGTGTTTAATGAGCGTGGTCTTGCCGCAACCATTCGGCCCGATCAGCGCCGTGTGCGTGCCATCTTCGATATCGAGGCTGATCCCCTGGAGGCAATCGGGCGCCCCGGCGTCGTAGCGGTAAACCAGATTTTCGACACGGATCATAGGAGCTTCCCGCCGAGACGATCCCGGAGCTTGAGCGCAATCAGCGCCGTGAGGACAATTTTGATCCCGTCGCCCGGGAGGAATGGGAGAACGCCGACGACCAGCGCCTTCACCGGGGCCAGACGGGCGACGAGGGAGAGCTGGAGAACCCCCAGGGCGTAAACGACAACCGTTCCCGCGACCAGAGAGAGGCAGATCCACGCAAAACCGGGACGCGCCTTCAGGGCGGCGAGTTTGCCGATGATGAAGGCGGCGGCGACAAATCCGATCAGGTAACCGCCCGTCGGTCCGAAGAGTACCCCGAGGCCCGCCTTGCCGCCGGCAAAGACCGGAAGACCGA
>JAPLJW010000238.1 GCA_026388365.1 Deltaproteobacteria bacterium
ATGAACCTGTCCTCATGGGGATTATGGCGGAGATATTGGCGGAGGAACTGGCAAAGGAAAACATCAAAGTGCCGTTCTTGGAGTTTCCCGCATTGTCACCGCAGGATTCAGAAAAAAGAAAAACCTTCTGGGAGGATTTGCGTAAGATCGTTGAGCCCGGCGTTGCGGAGGGGAAACATGCAGACTAAGCCTTGCATTGTCTTGAAATTAGAGGGAAAATGATGGATATACAAGCTCAAATTTATTATACTTTCCCTATAAAAAAGCAATGTCTTATCAATAATAACTGGATCAGTAAGCGATGATACTTCCCTTGACACCATTTCGTATCCTGATCATTGTTTCTTTTCTCATCGTTTTACTGGTCGCTTTCGAGATAAGTTTATTCATCTCCAGTGTGAACAAGGGTCGGGATCTTGCGAAAGCCAGCGTGCCCTTTGAGGTCAGGGTAAAAGAGGCGAACCGAAGGGTCCTTGTGATCGGGGACAGCACAGGTGTTGGCACGGGAGCTTCTGATTCGGCGGATTCAGTGGCGGGACGGATAGCCCGGGACTATCCGGGAACGGAGATCGTCAACCGGGCGCAGAACGGGGCCATGGTTGGGGACATCCCCCAACAGCTGAAGGATTTCAGAAACGGTGAATTTGATCTGGTCTTTTTGCAAGTTGGAGGCAACGATATTATCCGTTTCACCGATCTGGACAGGCTGAATGATTCAATCACCCAGGTCCTGCGTCTGGCCGGTCATAAAGGCGGGAAAGTCATTTTCATGAGTACGGGTAACGTGGGTCTTGCGCCTGTCTTCTTTCCTCCGGTTAACTGGATCTACACCTGGAGGACGCGAAAGGTCAGGACGATTTTTATGGCCGTATCGCATAGAGAAATGATCGAATATATTGATCTATTTAAAGAAAGTGACAAAGACCCTTTCTTGAGAGATGCGGCAATATTCTATGCCGCAGACACGCTTCATCCAGGGAGCGAAGGTTACAGACTGTGGTATGAAGAGCTGCAGATCCAGTCATCCATAGACACGATCCTCGCCCCAAAGAAAATGTAGGAGAGTGAAAACAGTTGGCCTCCATCCTTCATGGCGCACTTAATTGTGTAAAACACAAGTTCTAGCATGCGAGTGGCAGGCCGGGGGAGAAAACCCCCGGCGACCCGACTGGCAGATAAATGTCCGCGATTAGATATTCCCCGTGACAAGGCTTCCCAGCGCGGATGCTTTTTTTCGTCTTGAATGTCGGGGACGGCCCTCCACCATTCTACTGCGGGAGTCTCCACTGTCCGCGGCCAAAGAATTGGGGCGCGATGCTCTTGCGCATGCTTTCGATCGCCACCGCAATGACACCCGGGAGCAGAGTCCAGGCTAATTCCACCATGGTCAGAGGCTGGGTGTGGAACAACTTGTTGGCTGCAGGCAGATAGACCACCAGCGCCTGCAGCCCGAGTCCGATTATCATACAAACCAGCAGCCACGGGTTGCGGAAGAACCCAAGCCGGAGGACGCCTTTTTCCGCCGAACGCGCCTGGAATGCCAATAACCATTCAAAAATCACGATACTGGTGAAGGCTACCGTTTGGCGTATTTTGTGTGCAGTCTCCGCATCCGCGCCTGCGGGCAGAGGCGCATGGTGGAATATCCAGGTCACCAGCAGGCTCATGCACAGTCCCGTGAGTCCGATACGAAGCAGCATTCCGGGATAGAGCAACCCGACACGCCGATCGCGGGGTGGCTGACGCAATTCGTTACCGATCCCAGGCTCCAAACCCAGCGGGATGGCGACCAGCGTCCCTGTAACGAGGTTGATCCACAGAATCTGAATCGGTTCCAGCGGGGATTCACCGTAGAATGCGACGCTCAGAAAGAGGGTCAGCAGTTCGGCGGTACAGGTCATCAGCAGAAAGAAAGTCACGTTGCGAAGGCGATTGAAAACGATGCGACCCTCTTCCACAGCGGCAACGATGGAGGCGAAATTGTCGTCGGCAAGCACCATATCGGCTGCGTCCTTGGCCACATCGGTGCCGGTGATCCCCATGGCAACGCCGATATCGGCGGCGTCCAGTGCGGGTGCGTCATTGACTCCGTCACCGGTCATGGCGACTACGTGGCCGTCGCGTTTCAAGGCATTGACGATTCGCAATTTATGCAACGGTTCGATGCGGGCATAGACATTCCGTGTGCGGCTTTGGACCAGCAGTTGATCATCGCTCATCGTCTCGATCTCGTGGCCGACGAGGGCCGCGTCAGCAGGCTCGCAGGTGCCGAGCTGACAGGCAATGGCGGCGGCGGTGAGAGGATTGTCGCCGGTGATCATCGCGACGCGGATTCCGGCCTCCTTGCACGCCTGGATGGCGAGGCGGGCCTCTTCCCGCGGCGGATCAATCATCCCCGCAAGCCCCAGGAGGACCAGGCGGCCGGTGAGGTTAGCCGGGACAATTTTGCCCAGTTCGATCGGGTAGGGCGCGACGGCAATGGCCAGCACCCGCTGTGCCTGGCCTGCCATGTACTCGTTTGCCTCAAGAACGGCGATCCGTGTGGCCGCATCCAAAGGCTGCTCGCCTTGCGGAGTTCTAACGCTGGTGCACATGGCAAGCAGTTTTTCCACCGAGCCCTTGACGTAGGCTACGCGCCGGCCGTCTTCGGCGTGCAGCGTGGCCATATACTGTCTCTCGCTTTCGAAGGGAATTTCGCCGAGGCGCGGCTGTTTCGCCTCGAGCTCGCCCTTGCGAAGACCGGCCTTGGCCGCGGCGGCAAGCAGGGCGCCCTCGGTGGGATCGCCGAGAATCCCCCAATTCGCCGCAGTCTTGTTCAGAATAGCATCATTGCACAGTGCAGCGACGCGCAAGAGGTGCATCAATCCCACATCGTCGCTCGGATGAACCCGGGTACCTTCTTGGTTGAAGTCGCCGACGGGTTCATAGCCGCTGCCCGCGACCATCAGATGCCGGCCCCCGGTCCAGATCCCGCGCACGGTCATCTGGTTCAGCGTTAGAGTGCCCGTCTTGTCGGAGCAGATGATGGTTGCAGTGCCCAGTGTTTCCACGGCGGTGAGCTTACGGATGATGACATTGCGTCCGGCCATGCGGTTCACGCAGATGGCCAATACGACGGTGACGGCGGCTGGAAGCCCTTCCGGAATCCCCGATACGGCAGCCGCTACCGCCAGCAACATGATATCCACCCAGGCCATATCATGGAGCAGCCCTGCGGCTGCAAGCATGGCGCAGGCGCCTGCAACGACCCAGATCAGCGTGTTCCCCAGCTTTTCAACGCTTTGTTGCAGCGGTGTCTTTTCCTTCTTTGTCCCTCGGATAGCTTCGGCGATGCGGCCGATTTCGGTCTGCATGCCGATGGCGGTGACAACAGCTACGGCCCGGCCATGGCTGACCGTGGTCCCCATAAAGACCATGTTCTTGCGGTCGTGAATGGGCGCGTCCGCAGCGACGGGGTGAGTGACTTTCTCCACCGGCATGGATTCGCCCGTGAAAGCGGACTCATTGATCCTGATGTTGGCGATTTCCAGAAGTCGCCCGTCGGCGGCAATGCGATCGCCGGCTTCAAGAACCAGGATGTCACCGGGCACGAGGCCGGCGGCATCCATCAGAGCCGTGTTGCCGTCGCGTCGGACCTTGGCCTTGGGTGCGCTGAGATCGAGCAATGCCGCCATGGCCTTCCGGGCCTTCATCTCCTGCGCGAACCCGATGATGGCCATGAACAACAGGACGGCGCCGATCACGGCAGCGTCCGCTGCTCCCTTGAAATAGGCCTTTATGCCCGCGGCCCCGATCAGCATATACACCAGGGGATTGGCAAATTGCTGGAGGAAGAGCATGTACCACGGCTCTATATCCCTTGTTCTGAGCACGTTCTGCCCGAAATCCATCAGGCGTTGCCGGACGGACTCGGTGGCCAAACCATCGGGACTCCCTCCCGTGGCAGTGAGCGCCTCGTCAGGCGTGAGGACCCATGGATTTTGTATGGACTGCATGACGATCACCTTATCAGTTTTCATGTAACGCGGCGAGCATGAGCCCCGTCGTGACCACCACCGACACGATGGATTGCCCCATGCGATTCATGGGCTGTTTCTTAGTCAGTACTGGCATCCACCGGAATCAAAATCTCGTTCCGTCGCAGGAACCACGGTGTAAAAGGGGGGTTATAGCGGGCCCAGATGGGATCGCCCACAACGGTAAGGCCCCTTTCGTGAATCCAAGACTCCAGTTCCAACTTGTATCGAAGGTAGTTTTTCCAGAAACCGGAGTAGCGTACTGCGGCCATCCGGCGGGCGGGAACCTGACGCAACGTGACTTTGGGATCCTCCGGCTCTGGAAGGGTTTCCAGGGTGTACGAAGCCGGCATCATGAAACTCACCGCCCACTTTTCCTGAACACGCTGCTGTCCAACGGGAGCCGTCATCGGGATCTTCTCCGCCATGGTTTCTTGTGATACGGGGGCTGTCATCGCCACCTTGTCGCGAGACCGGTTGTCGCCGGAGATGTAGCGAAAGAGCCTGTTGAATGCCTTGTTTCCAGCCTCTTCAAGATC